>QWHP01000280.1 GCA_021404985.1 Actinobacteria bacterium ATB1 | reverse complement strand
TCCGGTTCGGTCATGGCAGCAGTGGTTCTTGCCGGACAGCCCGCGTCTGTTCGAGCGGACGACGGTCAGGCTCAGCCGGAGGCACCCCGACCGGAGAGGGTGATCCTCTTCTCACTGCCGAGGACGACGTGGGCGATGCTCGAGGGCAGGGATCTCCCGAACCTCCAGAAGGTCTTCGACAGCGGAGCCACGGCCAGCCTCTCCACGAGGTCGGCAACGGCTTACAGCTCGCTCGAGAACGGATACGCGACTCTCGGTGCGGGAAACCGCGCGAACGCGGGAAGCCTCGGCGCGGCCGCGTTCAACCGGAGCGAGGAGGTCGACAACTCCACCGCGTGCCAGACCTATCACCGCCGGACCGGATGGGCATGCGACGGCGACATCCTGCAACTCGGAATCGTCGACGCCGTCGTGAGCAACGAGCTCGAGCTGTACGACGCCGAGGTGGGCACGCTCGGGTCGGCACTCCGGGACGCAGGGCTACACGTCGCCGTGTTCGGAAATGCCGACGGACCCGTCCTCACCGACGAGAGCCGGAGGGACGTGGCCGACCAACCCGCCTTCGAGCCCGGGCCCCTCGACACGGAGCTTCCGACCGAGCAGGCTCAGGCCCCCACCGTGAAACTCGGTCGCTCCGTGGCTTTCGCCGCGATGAACCGGAGAGGGATAGTCGAGAGAGGGACGGTCTCGGAGAAGTCGTTGCTCGTCGACGACCCGCGCTTTCCCTATGGCGTGCGGATGTCGAACGCCAAGACGATGGAACGCATCCAACCCCAGCTCGCGGATCTGTCCTACCTGGTGGTCGAGGCGTCCGATCTCGAACGGGTCGATCGCGCCAAGAGACTTGCGACGGTCGAACAGAACGACGAGCTGATCGGCTTGGCGCTGGCGAACGCCGACGAGTTGCTCGGGCAGCTCATCGCGATGGCTCCGCTCGAGGAGAACCTCTACATGGTCGTGTCGCCCGCGCCTCCTCGGGGAATAGGCGGGCTCACCGTGTTCGCGATGGCTGGGCCCGGGGTCGAGTCCGGCCTGGCCGTCTCCGCCACCACGCGCAGAGCCGGCTATGTGGAGCTGACGGGGGTTGCCCCCACAGTCCTGGCCGAGCTCGGCGTCGAGGTACCCGATGACGTGACGGGGCGACGGATCACGGCGACGGGAAGACCCTGGACGATCGAGGGATTCATCCGTGCGAACGAGAAGGGAATCGTCGGTGAGCAGCTCCGCAAGCCGGCATTCCTCGCCTTCGTGGCGGCGTTCGCCGTGCTTCTCGTGAGTGCTGCCGCATACTTCTACAGAAGGCCCTCGTCCAAGGCGTTCACATTCGCCGCCGTCTGGAGCCTCTATCTCCCGGCCAGCATGTTCCTCGTGGTGCTCCTCCCGTTCGCGAGTTGGACCACGGGAGTGAACCTCGTCGTCATGGGCTCGATCGCACTGGTCCTGGCTCTGCTCACATGGCCGCTGCGTCGTTTCGGGAGGCTCTGGTGCCTCGGAGCCGCCCTGAGCGTGACGCTCGCAGTTTCGCTCGTCGACCTCGTGAGCGGGACTCACCTCCAGCTCAACTCAGTGCTCGGTTACTCGCCGATAGTGGCGGGGCGCTTCACAGGGACGGGCAATCTCGGCTGGGCTCTTATGGTCACCTGCGCCATCCTCGTCGCGGGACTGGCCGTCTCGACGTGGAAGCGGAAGGGTCTCGCCCTCACCTTCGCTGCGGCCCTCTTCGCGGTGGTGGTCGTCGTGGACGGGGCCCCGATGTGGGGCGCCGACGTCGGCGGGATACTCACGACCGTGCCGAGCTTCGCGGTCGCGTTCATCCTTCTCGCCGGCCGCAGGATCAAGTTCTGGCCGATGGCCGTCGCCATCGGCGTCACGACGGTGCTCGTCGGGGCTTTCGCTCTGATCGACCTGTCACGGCCCGAGGACGCCCAGACTCACCTCGCAGGAACGATAAACACGTTCCTCTCGGGCGGCTGGGATGCCTTGTGGACGATCATCCGCCGGAAGATCGACGCGAACATCTCGATCATGCGCAAGTCGTCGTTCGCGATCATGCTGCCGTTGAGCGTCGCCTACATCGTCTGGCTGTCGGTCCAACGTCCGGGGCTGCCCCGCATCATCGAGAAGTGGCCGTTCATGCGTGCTGCGCTGTGGTCGATCCTCGTCGCCGGCATCCTCGGTGCGCTGACCAACGACAGCGGCGTCGCGATCCCGGCGATGATGCTCGGGGTCGTCGCTCCGACGCTCTTGTACCTCCGTGCAGTCGGAGACTTCTCCGACGACTTCGAGGAGGAACGGGTCCGAACACAGGCGGGGGAGCGGCGCCCCGCATCCCTGCCCGACCCGGTGCGGGCATGAGCGACGCACTCGTGACCGTCGCGGGCGCGCTGGCGGGGCTCGGGTTCTCCCTTGCGGTCTGGTTCGCGGGACGGCCGTGGCTCCAGACAGACGGGGTGGCCACGGCGAGACTCGATGCCCTGATCCGCGAGAACCATGCGGGACGGCCTGTGCCGGCGAGCGCCGGCCTCGTGATCGCCGTCGCGTCGGTGCTCACGTTCGGGGCGGCATCGGTGCTGGGGTCGGCGACGGACGACGTGAACCGCGACGTACTCGTCAGGTTCGGACAGCCCGTCGCGATCCTGGTCCTCGGCTTCGGTTTCCTCGGTTTCCTCGACGACGTCCTCGGGGGGCCCGAGGCGCGGGGGTTCCGCGGCCATGTGCGCGCGGTGACAGGCGGGCGTGCGACGACCGGGCTCGTGAAGCTGGTCGGGGGAGCCGCCGTCGCCCTTGTCGCGGTCTCCCCCCGGGCGGACGACCTCCTGTGGCTCGTCCTCGACGCAGCGATCGTCGCACTCGCCGCGAACCTGGCGAACCTCCTCGACCGTGCGCCCGGCAGGCTGTTGAAGGCATCGATCCTGGCTGCGCTTCCCCTCTGTGTGGTGGGCTGGCGAGGTCCAGAGCTCGCTGCTGCGGCGCCGGTCTTCGGGGCGTCGTGGGCGATGCTCCCGTTCGACCTGAGGGAACGGACGATGCTCGGCGACGCGGGCGCGAACGTGATCGGCGCGATGCTCGGTTGGCTTGCCGGCGAGCTCGCCGGGAGGCCGGTCCGTATCGGTATCCTCGCCGCCCTCGTGGTCGCGAACGCCGCATCCGAGCTCGTCAGCTTCTCCCGTGTGATCGAGGCGCTGGCCCCCCTGCGGTGGCTGGACGGACTGGGCCGGATCCGCCGCGCGGACACGCCCTGAGAGCGGACTCGGGGTCTGCGGCCGGGATTCACCGCTATGCGCGAGGGCGCTGCTACAGTCGGCAGTCGATGACAAAACACATCTTCGTCACCGGAGGAGTCTCTTCGAGTCTGGGGAAGGGACTCACTGCATCGTCGCTCGGCCGCCTCCTCAAGATGAGAGGTTTGCGCGTGACGATGCAGAAGCTGGACCCGTACATCAACGTCGACCCCGGCACGATGAATCCTTTCCAGCATGGAGAGGTCTACGTGACCGAGGACGGCGGTGAGACGGACCTCGATCTCGGCCACTACGAGAGGTTCATCGACGAGGACCTCCACCGCGAGTCGAACGCCACGACGGGAGACATCTACAGGACCGTCATCGCCAAGGAGCGTCGTGGCGAGTACCTGGGGCAGACCGTCCAGGTGATCCCCCACATCACCGACGAGATCAAGGCGCGGGTGCACGCCTTGGCCACGCCGGACGTCGACATCGTCATCACGGAGGTCGGTGGAACCGTGGGGGACATCGAGATCCTCCCGTTCCTCGAGGCACTCCGCCAGTTCCGCCAGGACGTCGGGCGGCAGAACGTTGCCTACGTCCACGTGACGCTCGTGCCCTACATCGGCCCTTCCGAGGAGCAGAAGACGAAGCCGACCCAGCATTCGGTGACGGAGCTGCGCAGCCGAGGCATCCAGCCCGATGCCATCGTCTGCCGTTCGGACCGTCCGCTGGCCGGCCACGTGAAGCACAAGATCTCCCGGATGTGCGACGTCGACGAGAGAGGCGTCGTCTCCGTGTTCGACCATCGGGCCTGCCCGACCCGGGGATTGGGGGAACGTGCCCATTCAAGCAAGGTTGGCGCGTCGTGCCCCCGCACTCGTGATGGAACCCTTGATGGCAGCAAGGCTTTCCTTGATGGCACAGTCGCGCCACGCGCCCCGTTCGGGCGTCGGTGCGGTCCCTTCGTCTCCCGAGGCAAGGCCTCCGGCGCCTCGCCCAAGCCCTTTGGCGAGGCGTCCAAGCCCATCGGCCCCTCGTTCAAGGGCTTGGGCGGCACGTCCGACCCCCCTGTATTTGGGATTCGTGCCCTCGGACCGCCGACCAACGCCCTCGACCCGGGCGTTCGAGCCCTTGGCTCACCCATTCGT
>QWHP01000279.1 GCA_021404985.1 Actinobacteria bacterium ATB1 | reverse complement strand
CGATTCGGCTCTTCGCGTTCCTGCCCGGCTGGAAGGGGATCGAAGAGCTTGCCGTGACCGCATATCCGGCCGTGGTCGCAGCCACCCGAACCAACGAGGTGGTCGAATCCCGGGACGGCTGGGACCCTGACGTCTGGGAAGGGATCGTGAACCGGCTGCGGGCTATGCTCGGCTGGCGCCCACAGGCACTCCCACGGAAGCTGCCGCCGGCCGACTCCGTGGTCGTGAAGGGCCGGGCCGCATCCTGAACCCCGGGGACACGACTCCGGAGAGCCGCCTTCCACGTCGCCAGCGCACGGGGGATCCCGAGCTCGACGACCTGATTCGTCTCGCCGTCGACCGGACAGGGAACCCCAACAGGGATCTCCTCGCCGAGGCGATGGCCTCGCTGCTTCGCATCGGCGTCGACGAGACGGAGCGTGGCGCGGTGAAGGTGGTGAACGGGGCCCTGCGCGAGCTCAGGAGGCAGTTCCAGGTCTTCGCCCCTTACGAGCACGCGCCGAAGGTCACCGTCTTCGGGTCCGCGCGGACGCAACCTGGCACCCCCCCCTACGAGCTCGCCAGGGAGTTCGCCCGCCTCATGGTCGAGGCAGGGTGGATGGTCATCACGGGGGCCAGGCCGGGGATCATGCAGGCTGCAAACGAAGGCGCCGGCCGCGAGCATGGGTTCGGTCTGAACATCCGCCTGCCTTTCGAGCAGAAGCCGAACCCCGCAGTCGAGGGCGACGAGAAGCTCATCAACTTCCGGTACTTCTTCACACGCAAGCTCGCCTTCGTACGTGAGGCCTACGCGTTCGCGTTCTTCCCGGGTGGCTACGGGACGATGGACGAGGCCTTCGAGACGCTCACCCTCCTACAGACCGGAAAGTCGGATCTGCATCCGATCGTGCTGATCGACCCGGCCGGGGACGGATACTGGAAGCGCTGGGAGCGCTTCCTGAGGGCCGAGCTCCTCGACGACCGCTTGATCCACGAGTCCGACCTCGCGCTCTACCGCCACTTCCACACGGCGGAGGACGCCGTCGAGGAGATCCGCCGGTTCTACAGGAACTACGTGTCGCAGAGATACGTGGACGGAAAGCTGTATCTGCGCGTCCGCAAGCTCCCGTCCGAGGCCGAGCTCGATGTCCTGAACGAGGAGTTCTCGGACATCCTCGGCAGCGGTCCTCTGCGTCCGGCCGATCCGCACGAGGACGAGGTCGCCGACGGGGATTCGCTCGAGTACCCGAGGCTCCAGGCTGGATTCGACAAGTCGGGTTTCGGGCGCCTGCGCCTTCTCGTCGACCGTCTGAACATGATCTCGGGACTCGACGAGGCCGTCGCCCCGCCGGATCCGGCGGCAGTTCCCGAGCCAGAGGTCTGAGAACTGACGTGAGCAAACGCTTGCTATAGTGAGCGAGTCGACAGGCCTTCGCGCCGGGGTCCCCCGGGGTGGGGGTTGACACCGACGCTCGCCACCCTGCTACCTTGCAGGCCCGGCCCACGCTCGCAGCGTGGGCTTGTTCTTTGTCCGAGAGTGTTCATGGCAAACGGACATCCCCCCACAACCCCGCACACCCTGCGTCGCGCCCTGCTCCTGCTCGTGGCGCTCGTGTCGGCGCTCGCCGCCGTCTGCCCCGTCGGGACGACGGCGGGGGCGGACACACCCGGGACGCCCACGGCGGAGAGCGTGAGGCGCGAGATCGCAGCGATCGACACCAGGCTCGAGGGTGTAGCCAGGGAGCACCGTGAGATCCTGGACCGGATCGAGAGGCTCGAGCGTGACAAGCGGTCCAGGCTGGCCGAGGTGGAGGCGGCACGCAGGCGGCGGGACGAGGCCAGTGCCGAGATAGGGGCCTGGGCGCGCGAGGCCTACAAGAGGGGCGGCGACATGTACCTGGCCGCGATCCTCTCCGTGGGCGAGCCGGGCGAGATGGCGTCGCGCAACGCGTATCTCGCCAGGGTGGCCGACAAGGCGCACCGGGCGGCGGACGAGGCCGCGGCCGCAGCGGACGATCTGGAACGGAGGGTGGACGAGCTCGAAGCGGTGGTGACACGCGAGCGCGAGGCACTGGCGCGGGTCGCACGGGCAGAGAGCGACCTGAGGACGGAACAGGCGAGGCAGCAGAAGATCCTCGCTTCCATACCGCCCCCGCCGCCGCCTGCTCCGCGGACCTCGTCTGGGGGGTCGGCCGGGTCTGGCGCGCCGGCAACGCCTGCGGGAGGCGGCTCCGGAGGCGGTTCCTCCGGTTCGGGTGCTGCGCAGCCCCAGCCGCCGTCCCCGTCGGGGTCCGGGGCGGGTGAGATCTACGAGATCACGTGCTATTCGGGCGGTGGCAGCACGGCCTCCGGGAAGCCTGTGGGGCCCGGCGTGGCGGCGACGGACCCGCGTGTGATTCCGCTGGGGACGAGTTTCACGATCGAGGGCCTCGGTACCTACACGGCATGGGACACCGGCGGCGCGGTGAAGGGCAAGATCATCGATATCTGGAATCCGAGCGAGGCCTGGTGCCGCCAGTTCGGAAGACAACGCCGGCTCGTCGTCGTCCTCCGCTGAATCCACCCGCGTCCCTGTCTCCTGGGGGACGAGCCGTCCTGCGCGGCGTCGACCTGCACGGCGTCGATCGCGTCCCTGTCTCCTGGGGGATGAGCCCCTGTGGAGGGGCGGAGGGACCGTGATACCCTCAGGCGATGAGCCAACGAATGACCGGCGCAGAGGCACTCGTCCGCTCTCTCGAGCAGGTCGGCGTCGATGTCGTGTTCGGACTTCCCGGCGGCGCGATCCTGCCCCTCTACGACCCGCTCATCGACAGCTCGATCCGCCACATCCTCGTACGCCACGAGCAGGGCGCGGGCCACATGGCGCAGGGCTACTACTGGTCGACGGGCAAGCCCGGCGTGGCCGTCGTCACCTCGGGCCCGGGTGCGACGAACATCCTCACGCCCATCACGGACGCATACATGGACTCGATCCCGATGGTCGTGATCGCAGGGCAGGTCGCCCGCGCGGCGATCGGTTCGGACGCCTTCCAGGAGGCGCCCACGTTCAACATGACGATGTCCGTGACCAAGCACAACTATGTGATCATGGATCCCGACGAGATCCCGCAGGTGATCTCGGAGGCGTTCCACCTCGCGACCACCGGGAGGCCCGGTCCGGTCTACGTCGACGTCCCCAAGGACGTCGCGGCCTCCGAGATGGACTGGTGGTGGCCCGAAGACCCCGCAGCGAACCTTCCCGGGTACCGGCCGAACACCAAAGGGCACCCCAAGCAGGTGAAGGAGGCGATCCGACTCCTGTCGGAGTCGAGCCGGCCGGTCGTCTATGCGGGCGGCGGGATCCTCAAGGCTCGGGCAGCCGAGGTCCTGCGGGACTTCGCCGAGGAGACCCGCATCCCGGTCGTCACGACCCTGATGGCGAGGGGTGTCCTTCCGGACGACCACGAGCTGTGTCTCGGCATGCCGGGGATGCACGGCAACTATGCGGCCGTGACGGCGATGCAGAAGTCCGATCTCCTGCTTGCGCTCGGATCCCGCTTCGACGACCGGGTCACGGGACGCGTTCCCGATTTCGCTCCTGGAGCGAAGGTCGTTCACGTCGACATAGATCCGGCCGAGCTCTCCAAGGTCCGTCAGGCAGACGTTCCGATAGTCGGCGACTGCCGGATAGTGATCGACGCGATGCACAAGGAGTTCGAGAAGAGCGAGCGCCGGCGTGAGGAGCGCGGCGATCCGCCACCCGACCGGGAGGCCTGGCTGGACCGGATCCACGAGTGGGAGGCGAGGTACCCGTACCGCTACGTCGAGAGCTCGGACGACAAGGTCGTCAAGCCTCAGTACGTCGTCGAACGCCTCCATGCCGCCGCCCCCGACGCAACGGTCGTCGCAGGCGTGGGCCAGCACCAGATGTTCGCGTCGCAGTGGTGGCGTTTCTCGCGGCCCTACCAGTGGGTGAACTCGGGCGGGCTCGGGACGATGGGTTTCGCCATACCGGCGGCCATCGGCGCCAAGACCGGCGATCCCGACCGGGTCGTGTGGGCCATCGACGGCGACGGCTGCTTCCAGATGACCATGCAGGAGCTCATCACGGCTGCAGTCGAGGGAATCCCGGTCAAGATCGCGATCCTCAACAACGGCTACCTCGGAATGGTGCGCCAGTGGCAGGAGCTCTTCTACGAGGAGCGTTACTCCGAGGTGAACCTCGGTACGGACATCCCGGACTACGTCAAACTCGCCGAGGCCATGGGCTGCGCCGGCTTCCGTGTCGACACCGTGCCCGAGGTCGATACGGCGATCGCGAAGGCGATGGAGGTCGACGACCGTCCTGTCGTCGTGGACTTCCGGATCGACCCGATGGAGAAGGTCTACCCGATGGTGCCTGCGGGCACTTCCAACGACGGCAT
>QWHP01000278.1 GCA_021404985.1 Actinobacteria bacterium ATB1 | reverse complement strand
TGGGTCGAGAAGCTCCAAGGCGCTCCCGTGGTCGCACACGACATCCGTGCGGGCGCTGCCGTGGTCTGTGCCGGGCTCGCGGCGCACGGAACCAGCCGCATCGACAACCTGCACCCCATCGACCGCGGTTACGAGAACCTGACCTCGAAGCTCGGGTCGCTCGGGGCAGACATCTCCAGAGTCATCTGAAGCCCCAGACGCCCGGCACACCGGCTCAGCAGGTGAAGCCCTCGTCCTCGCAGACGTCGTAGTCGCTCGTCCGTTCCCGCCAGGACACGACGTCGAAGCTGTTCGTCGCGTTCGGCCAGAGCGGTGGAGCCAGTGCCTTGAGCTGCTCGTAGAACTCGTAGACGCGGTTCTGGTACATCTGCACGTCCGCGACCTTCTTGGAGTACCAGGATCCGCGGAAGGTCAGCGTGTCCTTCTGGCAGAGCCACTCCCGGGTCGGGGACGTCGCGAGGGGAAGCGCGCTCTTGCACGTCCCGGTCGTCCAGCGGGCGACGACGGCCGAGTCGTGGTAGCTCCCCTCCTCGGCGATGAAGGCGCCCCGTACCTCGAGGTTGTCCGGCGCCCAGGCGGGGATGATGATCTCACCGTAGGCGTGGACACCCAGGACGAAGCTGTTGAGGTCGTCGTCGGTCTCGGTCGTGTCCGATCCGTAGAAGATGTCGTCGGCGAGGTAGATGTCGGCGTCCGACACGACGTTGCCCTTCGCCGTCACGAACCCCTGCACGGTGATCGGGGCGTCGGAGTAGACGAAGAACGGATCTGTCTGTGTGCCGGTCGCGACCGGGGTCGCGTTGCAGTCGATCGAGGCCTCGAACTCGTTGCGGATCGTGTCGCCGCCCGCCACTGCGGGTCCGCGACTCGCGGGCCAGCCGGTAGGCCACTCGACCGCACGGTCGGCTTCCTCGTCGGTGCCCGGAGCGGTGCGGCACTCGTAGGCAATGATCGTCCCAGGGCTCCCCGACAGAAGGCGAACGGAGAAGCCGTCGTAGCCGGGCGAGAGGGTCGCAGAGTCGAGATACATACCTCCGCCGGAGAGGACCTTGTCGCGCACTGCCTGTCGAGCCAGGGGGATGTTGGTCCACGCCGGTTCGGCACCCGCACGCTCCCGACTGTGACAGGACGAGTCGGGCAGGCCCGCGACGAAGAAGGGCTCGTCGGGATCGCAGTTCGCCAGCGCCGGCGCGCTCGACCAGTCCGCCGGGTTGCCGTTCAGGTTGCACCCGATCGCTCCGAAGGCGGGGTCTGCGTTGCAGCCCGCGACCTCGGCGCCGATGACCCAGTCCATGACGGTGCCCCGGTGGTCGATCGTTCCCGTCGAGTAGACCTTGCCTCGGGTCTCGGTTCCTGCCTGCACGGTGATGTCGGACTGCGAGATCATCTGGTACTCGGCGAAAGAGGAAGGCCGGACGACGACCTCGAGTACGCGGACGGCTCCCATGTCGGTGTTGTTGTCCGCGCGCCGACCGGCGGCGACGATCCTCAGATCGTTGCCGGACCTGGGGAACACGGCAAGGGAGTACTCGTAGTTGTCGAGGCCGGACGCGACCGCAGGGTCGACCGGAGCCCAGACGTCGAATCCGCATGGGTGGTACCACGGCTCGCCGAGGCCGTTGTTGGTGCTCATGATCGAGACGATGCCTGCGTTCTGGGCTGCCTCGTCGATGACGGACGTGACTTCGAGGGGCGCCGGATTGGCAGGATCCGTCGTCGAGCAGGACTGATCCGACGACCTCGTAGCCTCGCCTGACTGCATGTAGTTCGTGTCGAAGCTGTTGAGCTGGATGAGTTTGGCGAGATACGAGTTCAGGCCCGCCTCCGCTGCCGCCTGCGCCTTGAGCCCGTCCTCGCTGCGCGCTGACTGGCGGTATTGCGCTAGGCCGAGCTGTAGAAGTGTCAGGACAACGAGGGTCAACACCACGACCATGAGCATGACCGTTATCACTGCGAGACCGGCGTCGTTCGGATTCTCACTCCGCAGCGGACGGGTGCGCGAGGACATCTGTCAGACCCCCTGGCCGATCGTGGTCGTCGTCGTCGACGACGGGGGCGGGGACGTGGTCGTCGTCGTCGTCGAGGTCGGTCCCGTGGACGTGGTTGTCGTCGACGACGTCGAGCTCGTGGTCACGGTGCAACTGTTGAGATTCCTGGTTTCGGCATCTGTCCGGTCGGAGATCCCGGTCGAGCGCATCTCGACCTCGGTCTCGACCCGGCAGTCCGAGGTGTTCGAGCCCGTGCTCTTCTGCGTGAAATCCGCCACCTTGTACCAGGACGAGTTGCCCGGCCCCGCAGGGAGCACCTGTCCCGGCCACGTGACCGTGACGACCTTGTAGGTCGAGTCCCAGGCGCACGACGGCACACCGAGGTTCGGGGTCGGCGGTGTCGCACATACCGGCGTGTAACTCGTGTCCCAGCCGTAGCCGGCATTGACCATGTTGCTCACCCCGATCGGATAGTTCTGGTTCCCCGAGAGGTCGTCGTAGATGACGACGTTGTTTGCGTTCAGGTTCGTGTAGGCGTTGCGCACCCGCAGGTAGTAGAACTTCGCCGTCTGGCCCTTGTTGATGCTGCTCACGTACCACTCGATGTCGATCTCGGGGCAGGGGCGCGTGTACCAGGACCGGCCGCTCGAATTGCCCGCCGACTTCGTCCCCTCCTGCGTCGACGAGACGTCGGACGAGAACGTGCGTGTCTGACAGGTGCTCGCGTTCGAGGCGAGCGTGAACGTCGCCGTGAACGTGAGGGTCTGCCCCGGATCGATCGTTCCCACGTTCCAGGTGATCTTCCGTGTCGAGGTGTTGTAAGTGCCGCTCACCGGTCCGCTCGACGACACGTAGGCGATCTGAGACGTCGGGTTCGTGAGCGTCACGATCGCTCCCGTGGCCGGCCCGGCACCGCTGTTGGTCACCGTGACCGTCAGCGATTCGGTCTGGCCGAGATCGATGTAGCCGCTGCTCACGTACGAGTTCGGGTCGCCACCCGCCTTGGGGCCGCGGGTGGCCGTGATCGACACGTTCGGCATCGGGGTGGCGATCTTGATCTGGGAGCTCAGGGCGGTCGTCGCAGATGCCGGGTCCGCGAACACGATGCCGCCCGTCCGGTACTGGTTGATCGTCAGCGTGGCGCCGTGCTCGATGTACTGGAATCCGAACGGCGCGTCGGACGCCACCTCTACCGTCATCGAGACGCTGTAGAACTGGTTGGAGGTCGGCAGAGCGACGTCCCAGTGCACGGTGCTGCCCTGCAGCGTGCCTCCGTTCGTGGCGGAGACGAAGTCGACGTGCTGTCCGAGCGGGACCTCGATCTCGGCGTCGAGCACCGTCGACCCGCCGACGTACTTGTAGTCCCACGTGAACGTGATGCGGTCGCCGGGGAGAACACAGCCGTTTGTGTGCGGCCCGACGCTGGAGGTGCAGACCACAGGCATGGACCAGGTGGACGGCGACAGGATCGGCGCGGTGACGTCCTGTGCGGTGACGGGGTTGACGCTGGCCCACTGGATGAAGGGGTTCACGTCCCCGGACGCACCGGCGCCGGCGTCGTCGTCCTCGTTGGTCGAGGGGTTCCGCCACGACGCCATGGAGTACAGCATCACTGGCTCGGGCAACTCGTTTGGGTTCGTGTCGACGGCGAGGCAGATGCCCACCGCCTGGTACAGGGACGTGGACTTGGGCTGGGCGCTGTCCGTCTGGTCCCAGTTCGGGTCGAAGCACCCGCCTTCGGGGTCGGCGACGCTGTCGGACGAGTCACGGAACAGGGGTGCGTCGTCGTCCGTGTTCACGACGTCCTCGGTGAGGGTCGTCTCCTCGAAGTTCGGCGTTCCCATCTCGCCGGGGAGAGCGCCGGTGAAGGCCCACTTGTCGTCGACCGTGAGGCCCGTCGAGCCGTCCACGTAGAGTTGCATCGCTGCTTCCCCGCGGAACAGTGTGCCGTTGTCGAGGCGGTACCGGATCGCCCGCATCGCGTCCCCCTCGCGTTCCTGCGAGTAGAAGGTCAGCGTGGTCGAGGTCATCTCCGCGATCGGCCAGCGTGCCATCAGGTCGTCACCGTTGATGTCGGGTGAGGCGGCCGTGCGGATCTCGCGCGTCATCCTGTCCATCGCCTCGCGAACCTGACGTTCGGACTCCGAGAGGTTCGACCCGAACCCGAAGGCGCCTGCGATGCTGTCGAAGAAGAAGCCGAGTGTGAGGGTGAGGATCGCGACGAGGCCGATCGAGACGATCACCTCGCTCATCGTGAACCCGGCATCCGATCTGCGGGCTCTGTCTGTCTTCCTTGTTCGGTCTCGGTTTCCTGGGTGCATTGTGACGTCCCCCCGTCAGCTCAACTGGAAGATCACGGTGTTGTCGACCGTGACGGTCACTGTCTGTTGCAGAGAAGAGCTCG
>QWHP01000277.1 GCA_021404985.1 Actinobacteria bacterium ATB1 | reverse complement strand
ACAGGCTCATCGCATCCGAGATCCACCTCCTCGCTGAGATCGAGTCCCGCATGGCCACCGGTATTTGATCCCCGGTCAGGAGCTCGAGGGAAGCAGAGCACTGGCAAGAACTTCGCGTACGTCCTCGACCAGCACGACATCCAGGCTCCCGAGAACCTCCTCGGGGACCTCGTCGAGATCCTCGGCGTTTCCGGCGGGCAGAAGGACCCTCTCGAGTCCTGCCCTGCGCGCTGCGAGCAGCTTCTGCTTCACGCCCCCGATGGGCAGGACCCTGCCCTGCAGCGTGACCTCGCCCGTCATGCCCACGAGTGGGTCCACTCGACGTCCACCCAGCAGGCTCGCGAGGGCGGTCACCATCGTCACTCCCGCCGACGGCCCGTCCTTCGGCACCGCGCCCGACGGCACGTGCAAGTGGACCGCACGCGGCCTATCCCTCCCCGCCGGATCGATCTCCTCGGAGTGCGCACGGACATAGGACAGCGCTATCTCGGCCGACTCCTTCATCACGTCGCCGAGCTGACCAGTGAGGGTGAGGTCCCCCCGGTCGCCTGTGCCACCGGCTGCGGGTACGACGGCCGCTTCGACCTCGAGGACCTCGCCGCCGATCCCGGTGACTGCAAGACCCGTGGCCACCCCTGGAACCGGCTTGCGCAGCCCCGGCTCGCGCTGCGACGACCTTCGTCCGAGCATCTCACGCAGATGCTCGGTGCGGACCACCACGCTGCCGTCGTCGGACCGGCCGCGTGCGATGCCTGTCGCGACCTTCCGCGCGAGAGCTCCGAGGCGTCGCCGCAGATCCCGCACCCCCGCCTCCCTCGTCCACCCTCTCACGATCTCACGAAGGACTTCGTCGGACACCTCGATCTCGCCGGGTTCGAGACCTGCCTCCGCGACGGCGTCCGGCAGGAGATGGTGCCGGGCGATCTCGACCTTCTCGTCGTCGGTGTACCCGTCGAGCCTGATCGTCTCCATCCGGTCGAGAAGAGGCCGAGGGATCGTCTCGACCACGTTCGCCGTGGCGATGAAGACCACATCGGAGAGGTCGAGGTCGACCTCGAGGTAATGGTCCCGGAACGTGTGGTTCTGTGCGGGGTCGAGCACTTCCAGGAGGGCGCTGGACGGGTCTCCCCGCCAGTCCGCTCCCACCTTGTCCACCTCGTCGAGGAGGAACACCGGATTCATCGTCCCTGCCTCTGCCAGGGCGCGGGCGACCCGGCCCGGTCTCGCTCCGACGTAGGTCCTCCGGTGCCCCCGAATCTCGGCCTCGTCGCGTATGCCACCGAGCGCGACCCTGACGAACTCCCGTCCGAGGGCGCGTGCGACCGACTCTCCCAACGATGTCTTCCCAACGCCTGGAGGTCCTGCGAGGAGCAGGACCGTCCCCATGCCGCGTCTCGTCCCCCCGGTCCTCCCGACCTCGAGGCCGCGCTCTCCGCGCAGCTTCCGGACGGCAAGATGCTCGACGACCCGCTCCTTCGCCTCGCTCAGACCGGCGTGGTCCCGGTCCAAGATGGACCGCGCCTCCTCGAGGTCCGTGCCGTCCGACGACCGCCGGTCCCATGGGATCTCGAGCAGGGTGTCGAGCCAGGTCCTGATCCACCCGGCTTCGGGGTTCTGGTCGCCCATGCGCTCGAGGCGGTCGACCTCGGCGAGGGCATGGCTTCGGGCCGCCTCCGGCATCTCGGCATTCTCGAGGCGTGCCCGGACGTCCGTTACGCCGTCCGCCTCGGATTCTCCGAGCTCCTTGCGGATCGCCTCGAGCTGTCGGCGTAGGATCGCCTCGCGCTGATCTGAGTCGATTCTTTCCGCCGTCCTGGCCCGTACCTCCTCCCCCACGTCGAGCTCCGCAAGCTCCTCTTCCGCCCACTTCAGGACCTTCTGGAGCCTGTCCCGGACCTCGAGGGTCTCGAGAAGCTCCACCTTCCGTTCCACGGTGAGCTCGGGGCTGTACGCGGCGATGTCGCTCAACGCCTCGGGATCGCGCAGCTCACCCACTGCGACTGCGAGGCGGGGCGCCCGCCGGCGACCGAGGATCTCCTCGAGTACTGCCCGGCACCGGCGAGCGAGGTCGCGTACCCCCGGACCGGCATCGGATCCCGCCGAGTGCTCTGTGACCTCGACCCAGGTACCGGAGACCGGACCCGTCCCACCCACACCGATCAGGGCTCGGGTCAGACCGCGCACGACCACCGCCTCGGGACCACTCCCTGCCTCGACGACCTCCTCGACCGATGCCACGCATCCGACATGGGAGTATCCGCCCGACCCCGTGTGATCCGCCGACTCGTACTTGGGGACCATCACGACCCGTCGCCCTGCGAACTCGGCAGCCCGGATCGCCTCACGCGCCTCGGAGCTGTCGAGGCGGACGGTAACCACCATCCCCGGGACGACGACACCACCCGTCAGGGGGAGAAGAGGCAGGCGCGTTCTGGTCGCGTCCATGTCCTGAAACCTTTCCACAGACGATTACATCATTACGCCCTGTAACGCCTGCGGTGGACCCTGCATTCCACCTCGCCCGAATCGCCCGGTCAGTCACCGTCCGCGTACCAGAGGGCGAGCGCCTCTTTCCATGTGAAAGGCAGGTCCTCGGCCACGTACCAGTGGTGGTGAAAGAGCGCCCACGAAGCCACATCGGCGTCTACTCCGTGCCGAAGCAGGACCGCCCGGCCGATCCAGGGATGCATCCAGTAGACCGCAAAGCGCTCCCGCAGGCCGCGAGGTTGCACCCTGGCGTCGGGAATGGCGGTGACCTCCGCCCAGATGCGCCGCGACCACCTGTCGCTCAGGTGTGGGACGAGCCGCCGCAAGAAGGTCGCGCACGCGCGCCCCAAGGCTCCGAGCCGGCTGTCGACCTTGCCGATGTCGTGCAACAACGCTGCGCGCGCCGCCAGAGGGTTGGCGGTGAGGGCGAGAACTGCCCGGGCCACCCCGGCTGCATGGCGCATGTCGAATCCCGCCTGGGCACGGAACAGCTCCCACTCTCGATCCGTGAGGAGTCCTCGGGCCCAGGCAAGCGTGCCGGGCGAGGGCGGGCGACGCGACAGGCTCCGCAGAAACCTCGTTGCCAGGTGGCGGAAAGGCACCGGCACCTTGCGATAGGCCCAGACACGCGGGTTCGGCGGGTCGGGGTCACGTCGAGGGCGCCGGAGCGGCGGCGGTGCCTCCTCGATGAGATGGGCGAGCTCGGCGACCTCATCGCCCAGAGACCTCGTCTCGAGGCGGGGAACCGGTAACGGACTCCTGCTGGCGATCGGGACCGCAGCCGGGCCGGCCTTCCCGGCAGCCACTGTCAGGTGCCCGCAGCGCAGCTCACGCACAGACGCGCGGAAGGCAGAACTTCGAGCCTCTCCGGGTTTATGGGACCCTCGCACTTCTCACAGATCCCGTACTTGCCTGCATCCATCCGCGCGAGGGCAGCTTCGACGTCCTCCAGGTTCTCGCGAAGGGACGCCTGGAGCGTGAGCAGCTCGCGCCGCTCCGCGGTGACAGCGCCCGAGTCCGCGAAGCCTTCGCCCTCCCCGACGTCGTGGGAACCGCCACCCTGGGTGATGCCCAGCTCGCGGAGGCGCTCGGTCAGCTCGTCGCGCTCCGCTTCGAGACGCGTGCGATTGGCTTCGTGATCTTTCCTTGCCACACACGAAATCTACCAGCAAGTCCCTCGCGGAGGGGGTACGGGTTTCGTGTCTCACCCCCCGGTGCGCACGCTGTCGAGGTATCTCGCGGCGAGCATGAGTCCCAGCATCGTCTTCGCGTCGTGGATCTCGCCCCTGTCGATCTTGGCCAGGGCTTCGTCCATGGTCATCGGAAGGATCTCCATGTGCGCCTCCTCGACGGACTGGGGCGCGTTTCCCACCTCAGAAACATCCCTTGCGAGGAAGAGGATCATCTCCTCGTCGGTCCATCCAGGCGACACGAAGTACCTCCCGAGCTCCACGAATCCCTCGGCCGAGAGGCCGACCTCCTCGCCGAGCTCACGGCTCGCACATGCCAGCGGGTCTTCGCCCGGATCGATCTTGCCCGCAGGCAGCTCGATCACGTGCTCGTCGACCGCCGCCCGGTACTGCCGGATCAGCACGATCCGTTCGTCCGGCCGGAGCACCACGATGGCGACGGCCCCCTGGTGGTGGATGTTCTCCCGCTCGAGTTCCCCGTCGGGCGTGTCGACCTTGTCGCGAACAACCGTGAACCTGCCCTCGTAGACCGGATCGCGGCCGACCCGCCGGAAGCCACTCACTTGTCGGACGTCACGTCGAGGACGATCCTGCTCCTCCCCCGAGCAGCCGTCCTGCCCAACTCGCCTCGCCGGTTCGCGACCACGGCCGCGAGGAACTCCCTGAAGAGAGGGTTGGGTCGGTTGGGTCGCGAAGTGAACTCGGGGTGGAATTGCGACGCCATGAAGAAGGGATGCTCGGGCAACTCG
>QWHP01000276.1 GCA_021404985.1 Actinobacteria bacterium ATB1 | reverse complement strand
GCGCAAGCGAGTCCTCGTAGCCGACGACTCGAGACCGCTACGCGAGATGCTCAAGTCGATACTCGAGGGGGCAGGGTTCGAAGTCGCAACGGCAGTCGACGGGGCCGACGCGATTGCGCTCCTTCAAGTGTCCGGTTTCGACGGCGTCGTGACCGACGTCGAGATGCCCCACATGACGGGCCTCGACGTCTGCCGCAGGATCCGCGCCCAGAATGCCGGCCTCCCCGTGGTCATGCTGACGTCCCGCGACACCGAGGAACAGAAGCGCGAGGGCATGGAGGCGGGAGCGAACGCCTACTTGACCAAGAACGAGTTCGACCAGGCGACGTTCGTCGGACTGATCAGGACTTTGGTCGGATGACATTTGCGCCGATGCAGTTAGAGGTCGAACAGGCCGCTCGTCGGGTGACGCGGTCAGGAGGTTGTTCGAGATGTCGAAGGAAGGTGGCATGGAGGGTGATCTGATACTCGTCGCGGACGACTCCCCCACCCTTGTCCGAATCGTCTCGGAGGTCCTCTCGAACGAGGGCTACCGCGTCCTGACGGCGGCGGACGGTGTGGAGACCGTTCAACAGTTCTATGCACACCGACCAGACCTTCTGATCACCGACATCGCGATGCCGAAGCTGTCCGGGTACCTGGTGTGCAGGCTGATCAAGGAGGATTGGTCTGCGAGCCATGTCCCGATCCTCATGCTCACGGCGCGCGATTCGGCGACCGACCGGTACTGGGCCACGAAGTCGGGTGCCGAGCGCTACCTGACGAAGGACTTCGGTCCGGACGATCTTCTCGCAGTCGTTGCCGAGCTCATCAGAGACAGGCAACCCTCGACTCTCTCGCCCGTTTCTGCGCCGCAGCACCTGAGTGAGGGGAGCGTGCTCACGCGGGTGTGCGAGATGCTCGATCGCAAGCTCTTCGAGACGACTCTGGTCAACGAGATCGGAGAGCTTGCTTCGAACCTGTCCGACTTCGCAGAGGCGGCCGACGCTGCGCTCAGCGTTCTCTCGAACTTCCTCGAGTACACGATCGGGGCTCTTGCCCTCGCAGACGAGCGGATCCTCGCGATCCGTCCCGTCGGCGACGTGTCCCGGGCCAATGTCGCCGGCGTAGTGGAGCAGATGGACGAGGCAATGGGGAACCTGCCGAATGTCGCCCACACGGAGGGAGACGCTGCGGTCGTCACTTTCGAGAGTGTCGGCCGTGTCGTCGAGGAGGAGACCGATCGCCTCCAGACGTTCGTGTCCATGCCACTCAGGTCGGGGGGAAACATCATCGGCCTTCTCGGCCTTGCGAGCACGAAGGCGAACGCCTTCGGCGAGACGGAGCTCGCGACTGTCCGGATCATCGAGCATCCCCTCGCCGGTCTCGTGAACACGGCTCGGCTCTACGAACGGATCGCGACAGCGACGACGTGATGAGCGGCGACACGGCGCCGGAGGCCGGCGATCCGTTCTCGTTCATCGGCGTACCCGAGGCATCCGGAGCTGAGCCACCGTCCCGTGACAGCACGGATGATCCTGTCCGCCGTCGTCTGGCTGCCGCCCTCGGCGACTTCGCCGGCTTCAGGCTTCCGTCGGGCAGCGAGGGCGCGCTCGACGATGCCCTGAGGCGCTGCGCCGCCGGCAGGTTCGGCTCTGACCTCGACGCCTACTTGCGAGTGGTCTGTGAGGAACGTGATCCGTCGGAGCTCGCCCTCCTCTTCGACGCAGTCTCGGTCGGGCAAACGGCGTTCTTCAGATCGGGCTCGACGATCACGGACCTGGTCCGCCACGTCGCGGTGGTCGCTGCCGCGCACCCCGGACCGATTCGGATCTGGAGTGCAGGTTGTGCGTCCGGGGAAGAGGTCTGGTCGGTGGCGGCCGTGGCCGTGGCCGCGCTGGGTCCCGACGCCGACCGACTCGAGGTTGTCGGATCCGATCTCAGCCACCCTGCGCTGGAACTGGCGTCCAGGGCCGCGTATCCGGACGTGCCCCTGACAGCCATACCCGTCAGTTTTCGGCCGCTGTTCGAGTCGACCGAGGAGGGACTCGTTCCCGTCCGCAAGCTGCGCTCTGTGGTGCGGTTCGAGCGCCACAACCTTGTCGACGGCTCGGAGCTACCGGTCGAAGCGCCGATCGACGCGATCCTCTTCAGGAACGTCGGTATCTACTTCGACAATGAGGTCGTGGCATCGCTTGTGCGCAGGTTCCACGAAGCCCTGCGCCCCGGTGGCCACCTTCTCCTGGGCCGTGCCGAGTCCCTCTGGGGGGTGGATCATCCCTTCGAAGTCGTCGAGGTCGGTTCGACGTTCGCGTACCGGCGTCAGGACACGGAATTCGTCCCCCGGGCTCCCGTCGAGGCGACCACGAGGCCGGAGGGCGGGCCGTCGCCCTCAGTCGCCGACCGGCATCGTCTAGGCACCGCTCCCTGCGACGAGCTCGCTCACATCGAGGGTGTCCAGAGGGGAAACGCCGCCGAGGCGATCGCAGCTCTTCTGGGTCGTATCGTCTCCGGTCGCCTCGAGGAGGCTGCCGCCGAAGCAGCCACATTGGTCCGGGACCACCCGCTCATGCCCGAGGCCCACTACCTCCTGGCAACGGTACAGGACAGGTGCGGTGACGAGCAGGGTGCGTTCGAGTCCTATCGCCGATCGGTCTACCTGGACCCTGGATTCGCGCTCGGCCACCTAGGGACCGCATCCCTGCTGGAACGACGTAGCGAGACCAGGCGCTCGGCGGCAGCGTACGCCGCAGCCGCATCCCACCTGCTCGACGACGTGCAGCGATACGACCCCTTCCTCGAGTCGATGGAGTGTACGGCGCTCCATGACATGTGCGTCGACAAGGCGATGGAACTGCGCGCCGCGGGGGACCGCTGAAGGGCCGTGTTCTCAGACGGGGATGGGCACCCCGTCGTCGATCCGCGTGAGGATGTGCTCGAGAAAGGAAAGGATCGTGCCCTTCACGGATTCCCTGTCGAGAGCGTCGACTTCGACGATGATCCCGGGATCGTCGATTCCGAGGGCCTCGGCGATCGAATCGCGGTCCACCTCGGTCTCGTTCTTGTTCGCGGCGACGACGAACGGGACCTCGGCCTGGCCGCGTGCCGACTGGAAGAACTCGAGATGGCGGGCCGCCTCCGCGAACGTCTCGGGTCGGGTGCTGTCCACGAGGAGGATGTATCCGAGCATTCCCCGGCTCGCGACCTCCCACATGAACTCGAACCGCTCCTGACCCGGAGTGCCGAACAGGTAGAGGACGAGGTCGTCGTCGATCGTGATGCGACCGAAGTCGATCGCAACTGTCGTCTCGTCCTTGTCGTCGAGGCTCGAGTCGTCCGAGATGTCCTGTTCCGTGGAAAGGACTGTGATCTCGGAGATCGTCCTGATGAAGGTGGTCTTGCCTACCCCGAAGGGTCCCGTGACGACCACCTTGACTGGCTCCAACTCTGCGGGCTCCTCATCGACTCGCAAGCGAACGGACTGGCGCGTGCGTACGCGTCGGCGCGGCACGCCGTGCGCTCGATGTCGACATCGGCAGGCCAAGGACCTCACTTGACGTCGGGCTCGGTCGGACCCCGCAGGTCGGACATAGACTCCCCGTGTGCCGAATCCGCTGCCACCCGAGCTCTCAAGCCGTGGTCGACGAGCCATGGGAGCAGCGGCGGAGATCCTGGGCGGCGCCGTGAGCATCGGCGCGGCCGCGACACGGGGATTCGTCCCGTGGCGACTGCCGGCAGCCCTGGGATCCCTGGTCGAACACAGGGCGACACCCTTCGGAGCCCTGCTCGCCGTTCATGCAGCGACCCGGCCGCACCAGGTCGCATTGGCCGACTCGAGCCACTCTCTGACCTGGGCGATGTTCGGGGACCGCGTCGACCGATTGGCGGCTGTTCTTGCGTCGACGACGAACGGGCGGATCGCATTCATGCTGCCGAACCGCATCGAGGCGGTCGAGGTCCTGTGTGCTTCGACGGCCGCCGGCGGGACACCCATCCCTGTGAACACCCGCTTCCACGCCGAGGAGGTCGAACGCCTCCTGCGAGAGCAGGACGTCGACATCGTGTTCGTCGACGGCGAGTTTCGCGATCGGCTCGGACGGTTTGCAGGCCGGGTCGTCCAGTGCGGCGACGAGTACGAGAAGCTTCTCACCGGTCCCTCGGAGACCCCTCAGAGGCAGCTCGGGTCGAAGTCCCGCCTGGCCGAGGCCAGCGGGATCGTGATCCACACCTCCGGCACGACGGGCCATCCCAAGGGTGCGGAGAGGGACCTGACCCAGAACGGCGTGCTCCCAACACTTGCCTTTCTCAACCGCGTGCCGGCGAGGGCAGACGACGTCGTGGTCGTCCCCGCTCCCGTGTTCCATGCGCTCGGTCTCGCCGGTGCCGTGCCACCGCTCGCTCTCGTAGCAACCCGCGTTCTCCAGGAGAAGTTCGACCCCTTCGAGTGCCTCGAGATCCTGGCCCGGCA
>QWHP01000275.1 GCA_021404985.1 Actinobacteria bacterium ATB1 | reverse complement strand
CCTGGACCACGTGCCAGGGCACAGGCGGGAGGAGCTCGTCGAGAAGCTCGACATCCGCCGGGAGGAGCTCGAGGAATGGGAGGAGATGAGCAGCCGCATGTTCATCCCCTTCCATGACGGCGGGATCATCTCGCAGTTCGAGGGCTATGAGGATCTCGCCGAGTTCGACTGGGTGTCGTACACGGAGCGCTACGGCGACATCTCGCGCCTGGACCGGATCCTCGAGGCAGAGGGAGACAGCCCCAACAACTACCGGGTCTCCAAGCAGGCGGATGTTCTCATGCTCTTCTACCTGTTCTCCCCCGACGCGATCGAGGAGCTCTGGAACCGCCTGGGTTACGAGTACGACAGCGGCCTCATCCCCCGCAACGTCGAGTACTACGGAGCGAGGACATGCCATGGATCCACCCTCTC
Organism: Actinobacteria bacterium ATB1; assembly: GCA_021404985.1. Lineage (GTDB taxonomy): Bacteria > Actinomycetota > Acidimicrobiia > UBA2766 > UBA2766 > QWHP01. Next base: position 4,061 of record QWHP01000275.1, on the reverse strand, counting down.
CAGCGTCGTGCACTCATGGATCTTCGCCAGGATGGATCGCCGCAAGTCCTGGGAGTTCTTCAAGCGGGCTGTGGCGAGCGACATCAAGGACGTCCAGGGGGGGACCACACGCGAGGGAATCCATCTCGGGGCCATGGCAGGCACAGTGGACCTCGTCCAGCGCGGCTACATGGGAATGGAGATGCGCCACGACAAGCTCATCTTCGACCCTGCCCTGCCGGACGAGCTCAGGAGCATCGGCTTCCACATGCAGTATCGCGGCCAGTGCATGGACGTGTCGGTCGAGGATTCGGTCCTCGGCATCTCACTCAGGCCGGGAGAGGAAAGCCCGATCGACGTGGTGGTACGTGTGGGTACCGAGGATCGGGCCTTTGTCCTCAAGCCAGGAGAGACCCAAGAGGTGAGACTCTGAGGGGGCAGGGTGCAGCCCCGGCCCCCTGCCGAAGTGGTGGTCGACTTGGACGGCGGCCCATGAACCAGGAGGAACGCCAGGTGACGGCCCCCAGGGACGCGCTCGCCCGGGTCCGGCTCGGTTCGGGCCTGCCGGAGACCTCGCGTGACCGGCTCGTGGGCGTCGCACAGGTGCTCGAACGGCGCGCCGGGGCAGTCCTGTACCGTGAGGGCGATCGGACTCCCTATCTCGCGGTCGTTGTCGAGGGACGCGCCGGCCTGAGAACGCACGTCCCGGGCAGGGGAGACATCACCCTGTCCACCGTGGAAGCCGGCGACATCCTGGGCTGGTCCGTGCTCGTCCCCCCGGGACGCTCGCATGCCACTGTCTGGGCTGTCACCGACGTCGTTCTCTTGGTCTTCCCCGGCGAGTCCCTGAGGCAGGTCATGGCCATGGACGCCGACCTCGCAGCAGCCGTCTACCAGTTCACCCTTGCCGCGCTCGGTCGCAGGCTCGGCGCAACACGACTACAGATGCTCGATCTCTTCGAGGGACCACCGGCCTTCGAGGTGCCCAGGCCGCGTGGTGCGCTCAGCAAGCGTCTCGCGGACGTTCGTCGTGAACCGTCTCAGGGGGAGTGGGGCACTTGACCGAGACCGCGGCGAGGTTCCTCGCGAGGGACCGGCTCGAGGACCTGGTTCACGCGCTGGCGCGACCGGGCGGGGTGGAGGTTCGCGAGGTGATAGCGCCCACTGTCGAGGACGGAGCAATCGTCCATGCCCCGATCGAGTCGGCGGCCGAGCTTCCCCGCGGCGTCAGGGACGTCCAGGCCCCGGGTGTCTACAGGCTCGAGGAGACGGAGGACGAGCTCGTCTTCGCGTACGCCGTGGGACCGCACGCTTGGAAGCGCCGGTTGTTCCCCCCGCAGCGAACCAGGCTCACATTTGCCGGTGACGACGGACGCGGCGCCTTCGATGCCGCGGACGATGCGTCCCCGAGCCGTAACGGTGACCAGGTGGTGTTCCTCGGCGTGAGGGCATGTGAGCTCGCCGCCATCACGGTGCAGGACATTGTGTTCGCCTGCGGACCCTACACGGATGTGAGCTATGCCTCGGCGAGAGGCAAAGCCTTCATCGCAGCCGTACAGTGCACCCATCCCGCATCGACGTGCTTCTGTACGTCGATGGGTACGGGGCCTGCAGTGACCAGTGGACACGACCTCGCCCTCACGGAGATCGAGGACGGATTCGTCGTGGTGGCCGGTTCGAACGAGGGCGTAGAGCTGCTCGAGTCGCTCGGGCTCCCTCTGGCGGATGAGGATCGTCGGTCGTCTGCGCAAGCAGCAGTCCGAGGTGCCGCGGACCACATCGAGCGGAACAACGTGGGGGTGGACGGCTCACTTGCCCGCCGGCTCGACCGCTTCCCGGAGCACGATCGTTGGGACGAAGTCGCCACGCGATGTCTCGCGTGCACCAACTGCACGATGGTCTGCCCGACGTGCTTCTGCTCACGCGACATCCACACCTCAGTGCTCGGCCAGGGGGAGGCGGGCGCCGAGCGGCAGTGGGATTCGTGCTTCACCGTGCAGTTCGGTGAGGTGGCCGGAGGCAACTTCCGCCGGCGCCTGCGCGACCGGTATCGCCATTGGATCACGCACAAGTTCTCGACCTGGTGGCAGCAGTTCGACGCGAGCGGATGTGTCGGCTGCGGTCGGTGCATCGCGTGGTGCCCTGTCGGCATCGACGTGCGTGAGGAGATCCGCGCCGTGACGGAAGGGGAGCACGGCGAAGACCCTCGGGAGGGGGACCCGTTTCAGGCCCGAGAGGGCGCCCAGGTTCGTGCCGAAACGGTCGGGGCTGGTGACACGCCAGGCGACGGAGTGCCGGAACCCCCTCCGGTGATGGCGACGGTGACGAGCGCCCGTTGGGAGACGGCGGACACGGTCACGCTCACGATAGCGACACCTCCCGGGCTCGACGTGCGTCCCGGACAGTTCGTCATGGCAACTCTGCCGGGCATCGGCGCCCCACCGATATCCGTGTCGAGGATCTCGGGGGCGCACTTCGAGATCACCGTTCGGTCTGTGGGCCAGGCGACCGCTGCCCTTTGTGCTCTCGCGCCGGGGGACCGGCTCGGGATCTCGGGTGGGTACGGGCGTGGCTGGCCGGTCGATGAGGCCGAGGGTTGCGACGTGATCGTCGTCGGGGGAGGGATCGGGCTCGCTCCGCTGCGGCCCGTGCTCGACTGGGTGCTCGAACACCGCGACCTTCACTCCGGTGTGTACGTGTACACGGGAGCCCGGACCCCCGACGACATGATCTTCGCCGCCGAGATGGCCGACCTCGAGCTCCGCAAGGACGTGACCGCGCTGCGCACCGTGGACAGGGCAGGGCCCGACTGGCTCGGCCCCGTCGGGGTCGTGACCCAGCTCCTCGATCCCGATGCCTGGGCGGGAGAATCCGCCGTCGCGTTCGTCTGCGGCCCGGAACGCATGATGTCGGCGACGCTGGATGCGCTCCTCGACGCAGGCATCGCGTCGGATCGGATCTGGCTGACCACCGAACGCCACATGGAGTGCGGTGTCGGACTCTGTGGTCACTGTCAGCTCGGTCCCTTCTTCGTCTGCAAGGACGGCCCCGTGTTCGACGCTGCGCAACTCGGGCCGTACCTGGGAATCGAGGGGATATGAGCGACTCACCTCCCCGCGTCGGCGTCGTCAAGTTCGCGTCGTGCGACGGCTGTCAACTCACGCTTCTCGATCTCGAGGACCACCTGCTCGAGATCGCCAAGTCGTTCGACATCGTGGAGTTCGCCGAGGCTTCCTCCAGAAGGAGCCCGGGGCCCTACGACATCCTCTTCGTCGAAGGATCGATCAGTACGCAGGAACAGGCCAACGAGATCCTGGAGCTACGCACCCAGACCGCAGTCCTCGTGACCATCGGTGCGTGCGCCACTGCGGGCGGGGTCCAGGCACTGCGCAACTGGGCGGACCACGACGAGTTCCGCAGTGCCGTCTACGCAAGGCCCGAGTACGTCGACTCCCTCGCGACCTCGACTCCGATCGCGGACCATGTGACAGTCGACGCAGAGCTGCGAGGCTGTCCGATCGACGGGGGGCAGCTCCTCGAGCTCCTCTCTGCGGTGGTTGCCGGGCGCCGACCCCAGATCCGGGAGGAGGCAGTGTGTCTTTCGTGCAAGCGGCGCGGGACGGTCTGCATCATGGCTGCCAGCGGAGCCGCGTGTCTCGGGCCGGTGACGAGCGGAGGTTGCGGGGCGATCTGTCCTGCGATGGGCAGGGGCTGCTACGGCTGTTTCGGGCCCGTCCTGGACGCGAACACCGAGTCACTCACGGCGTGGCTGCGGGCAAGTGGGCGTTCGGACGGCGAAATCGGCCGGCTCTTCGCAGGCTTCACCGCCTACGCAGAGCCGTTTCGCTCGGTAGTCACGAGATCGAGAGCGATCGCCTCGGAGGAGGACCCGCGTGCACGAGAGTGAGGAGTACGCCGAGCGCGACATCGACATCTCGATGTTGACTCGCGTCGAGGGAGAGGGGTCGCTGCATCTCAGGATCCGGGACGGCGCGGTCGAGTCCGCGCGGCTCTCGATCTTCGAGGCGCCCAGGTACTTCGAGAAGCTCGTCGAGGGCAGGACTCCCGACGAGGTGATCGAC
>QWHP01000003.1 GCA_021404985.1 Actinobacteria bacterium ATB1 | reverse complement strand
GTACAGCCCGCGCCGCATCAGCGTCCTGCCCAACGCAGGCCTGCCACGTCTCGAGGGGACGAGAACCGTCTACGACCTGAAGCCGGACGAGCTCGTCGCGTGGCACACAACTTTCGTCGAGGAGATGGACGTGGGGATCGTCGGTGGGTGCTGTGGGACCACCCCGGAGCACATCGCTGCGCTGTCGGGCACCCTCGGTAGCCGAGAGGCTCCTGTGAGGACGCCCCACCCCTGGCGGCCGTCGGTCTCATCTCTCTACTCGCCGGTGAGCCTCCGGCAGGACACGTCGTTCCTCGTGATGGGCGAGCGGGCGAACGCCCAGGGCTCCAAGAAGTTCCGGGAGCTGCTCGAGTCCGACGACCTCGATGGCATGGTGGACGTCTGTCGCGAGCAGGTGAAGGAAGGGGCTCATGTAGTCGACGTGTGCGTCGACTACACCGGCCGGGACGGCACCGACGACATGGGGACCCTCGTCTCGCGCCTTGCCACCGCATCGACGCTCCCCCTCATGCTGGACTCGACCGAGTGGCAGGTCATCGCCGCGGGTCTCGAGCACGTCGGCGGACGGGCGATCGTCAACTCGGTCAACCTCGAGGACGGGCCGGAGGGGAGACCGGGGCACCTCTTCCCCCTGGCGAGGAAGTTCGGCGCCGCAGTCGTCTGTCTGTGCATCGATGAGGAAGGTCAGGCCCGGGACGTCGACTGGAAGCTCAGGGTCGCACACCGGATCGCGGACCTCGCGCACCGGTACGGCGTGAGGAACGAGGACCTGATCTTCGACGCCCTCACCTTCCCTCTCACCACGGGGCAGGCTGAGCTGAGGAAGGACGGAGTCAACACCCTCGAGGCGATCCGGCGCATCAAGGCCGAGATCCCGGGCTGCTTCACCACCCTCGGCGTGTCGAACGTGAGCTTCGGCCTCAACCCTGCGGCCCGACAGGTCCTCAACTCCGTCTTCCTCCATGAGGCGGTCGCGGCCGGTCTGGACTCCGCGATCGTCAACGCCAAGAAGATCCTTCCCCTCCACAGGATTGACGAGGAGCACCTGGAGATCTGCCTCGACCTCGTGTTCGACCGGCGCGGCAGCGACGGGCTCGAGGGCACCGCTCCCAGCGACTACGACCCCCTCAAGGCGTTGCTTGCCGCGTTCGAGGGCGAGAGTGTCCATGCGGCGACCGAAGACGAGCTGGCCGGGCTTCCGCTCGAGGAGCGCCTCAAGCGCAGGATCGTCGACGGCCTGCGGGAGGGGCTGACCGGAGACCTCGACGAGGCGTTGGCGACGAAGCCGGCACTCGACATCGTCAACGACTGGCTGCTCGACGGCATGGCGACCGTCGGGGAGCTCTTCGGATCCGGCCAGATGCAGCTTCCCTTCGTGCTCGAGTCGGCCGAGACGATGAAGGTCGCCGTGCGCTACCTCGAGCCGCACATGGACAGGGTCGCGGGACAGGCGAAGGGGAAGATTATCCTCGCCACGGTCAAAGGTGACGTCCACGACATCGGGAAGAACCTCGTCGACATCATCCTCTCCAACAACGGATACGAGGTGCACAATCTCGGAATCAAGCAGCCCCTGGACCCCATCCTCGCCAAGGCGCGTGAGGTCGAGGCCGATGCGATCGGCCTGTCGGGCCTGCTCGTCAAATCGACCCTCGTGATGCGCGAGAACCTCGAGGAGCTGAACCTCCGCGGCGAGTGGGACGAGTTCCCCGTCCTGCTCGGGGGTGCCGCCCTCACACGGGGCTACGTCGAACGGGACTTGCGTGAGGTGTTCAAGGGTCGCGTCTTCTACTGCAAGGACGCCTTCGAGGGACTCGACGTCGTCGAGCGGATCGTGTCCGGGGACCACGAGGACGATTGGGGCCGGGCGCCAGCCGAGCCGCGGGCTTCAGTGACCGGCACCCGGGGTGCAGACGTCGTCGAGCTCCCGGCGAGGTCCGACGTGTCGCTCGAGAACCCTCTTCCCGTCCCGCCGTTCCTCGGGTCGCGGGTCATCAAGGGCATCCCGCTCGACGACGTGTCTGCCTGGCTCAACGAAACGGCGCTCTTCCGCAACCAGTGGCGCTACGTCCCCGGCGGGAAGTTGAAGGATGCTTACGAGGCGCAATTGGAGAGCGAGGTGCGGCCTCAACTCCGCGCACTCCTCGCGGAGGCGAAGGCAGGGCAGATCCTGCAGCCTGCCCTCGTCTACGGCTGGTACGAGGCGGTGTCGGACGGTGACGAAGTCGTGGTCTTCGACCCGTCCGAGCCGGGCGGCAGGAGGGAGTGGCGGCGGCTTCGTTTCCCACGCCAGCCGGACGGTCGCCATCTGTGCATCGCCGACTTCGTGCGACCCGCCGCCTCGGGGGATGTCGACCACGTGGGTCTCATCGTCGTCACGATGGGGGAGCAGGTCTCCGAGCGGACGCGGCAACTCTTCGAGGCCGACAGGTACACGGACTACCTCCACCTGCACGGTCTCGGTGTCGAGATGGCTGAGGCGCTCATGGAGTACTGGCACCGGCGCATGCGGGAGGAACTCGGAATCGCCGAGGTCGACAGACCCGACCTCGCCTCGATATTCCGTCAGGGATATCAGGGCGGCCGCTACTCGTGGGGCTATCCCGCCTGCCCGGACCTCGCCGAGCAGGAGACCGTTGCCGAGATCCTCGATCCGGCTCGGATAGGCGTCTCGCTCACCGAGGAGCACATGTGGGAGCCCGAGCAGACGACGGCTGCGATCGTCCTCCACCATCCGGAGGCCAAGTACTTCGTCGTGCGCGATCGTGAGACTGGCAGGCTCATGCGCCAGCCCCAGTCGTGATCTCACGCCGAGGCAACACATCCACGTGGGTGGATTTCGTCACGTCTGTGGTGTCTGGATCTGCCCAGGTGGGTGTTCCCAAAGGCGGAAGTGCTCCCAAAGTGGGAGTGAGGCAGGGGTTACGAGGCCGAGTCCGTCGAGGAGCTCCCTCACCTTGCGCAGGGACTTGCGCGTCTCGGCGCGGTGCTCCGGGTTGTCCGTGTAAGCCTCCCGGACAACCCCGTCGGGGATCTGGAATCTATGGATCATGTCCGAGGACGGCTGGAGCATGAGCCGGGCCATCACGCCGAGGATCACAGGCGCAGCGAAGGTCAAGATCTCCCTACGATGCCGCGGGAGCTTCGGCACGCGATCCTCGAGGAAGTGGCGTGCGAAGGACAGGTGCCGCGCCTCTTCGGTGACGTGGATCCGGACGATGCGCTCGAGCAGTGGGTGCTTGTCCCGGTCCTTGGCGAGCTCGCGGCGCTGCACGAAGTCGATCGGGTCCTCCCCCCCGAGGACGAAGACGAAGAACAGCTCGGGGAAAAGATGCCCGAACTGGACGATGACGCGGGAGCCAAGTCGCTCGGGAGTGTTCAATCCGGGGATGTCGAAACCCGTGCGGTTGACGAACTCCTGGAACATGAGCGAATGCTGCGCCTCCTCGATCATCTCGTGGTAGGCGTACCGGAACTCGGGACTGCGATCCGGGAGTGTCTGGGCGAATTCGATCAGACCTCGCTTCAAGACACTCTCGAAGATGGCCCCCACCTTCATCATCGATGCGATCCTGTAGAGCCCGATCCGCGCTTGCGTGCCCGGATGGAGAGCCCGATACCAGTCGGTCCCTCCCAGCGGATCCATGTCGCTGAGGACCCAACGGGGGTCACCCGGGTCGATCAGCATCTCGGGGGCGTCCCAGTCGATGTCCCCGTAGGCGTCGAAGTGCTTGTCGACCGATTGGCGGGACAGGCGCTCGACCAGTTTGTGGAAGGCTTCGGTGCCGGACGAACTCGTGTCGAGCTCCGTGGCCATCTCCCCTTGGTCCGGCATGTAGATGTCGGTCATCTCGCCTCCTTCAGCGGTGCGGGTGTGGAGCGGGCGGCGGAATCCAGCCACTCGTCGGCGTTTGCGCGGACGCCGGCCAGGCAAACCGCGAGCTTGGGATCGTCCCGGTCGATGAGCCTGCGGAGGACGAGTCCCTCGAGCAACGCGAACGTGAGTGTCGACATCATCTGTCGAGTTGTGTTGTCCGTGAGCTGAGGGAAGATCTCCACGAAGATCTCGTCGAACCCGTCTTCGAGGCGTTTGTTCATGCTCTTCACGACCTTGCGCAGGTCGGGGCGCGTCCGTGCGGCGACCACCAATTCGAGCCATGCCTCGAAGGTCGGCCCCGTGAGAATCGGCCAGACGATCTCGAGCGCAGCTGACGCCGGTGAGATGTCCGGCGGCATCTTGCGGAAGGACTCGCGGAACTCCTCGATCCGCAAATCGATCAGGTGGGCGACTGCGGCAGTGACGAGGTCGATCTTCGTGGGGAAGTGGTGGACCTGCGCTCCCCGGCTGACTCCTGCCCGCCTGACTATCTCGGTCGTCGACGTCCGGGCATAGCCCTCGACGGCGAGGCACTCGAGTGTCGCATCGAGCAGCTTCTGGCGGGTCTCACGGCGCCGCTCCTCCTGAGTCCTGTGGCCACGTCTGCGTCGTCGAGGACCCGGGGCCGGCCCAGGGGAGTCGGGGGAGGACATGTTCGGATTGTTGCCGACGTGACAATAAGAGTCAAGTCTGTATGTATGTAACTTGGCGCTCGGGGGTGCCGACACGATCCTCCCCGGGGCTCTACATTCCCACCCGATGAGGTCCCGACTGAGGCACTGGGCACCGGTCCTGACCGTGGGAGCGATGTCAGTGGTCGCCGTGGTGTTCGCATGCCTGCTCTTCCTCCCGGACGTCCTGAAGGTCCGAACCTGGACGGAAGTCGAAGGGGTCGTGCTCGACGTCACGGCCTCTTCGTCGGGCAGCTTCCTTCGCTGGGAGTACAGAGCCGAGGGGGAGCTCCAATCGGGAAACGCTGCACTGCCCGGGACCACTCCAGAAGCCCTCGGGGAACAGGGGATCCTCGACGGTGGACCGATCCCGATCAGATTCGACCCCTCCGACCCGTCGGAGAGCGTCCCCGAGGTCGTCCTCGAGAGGAGCTACGCGCTCTTCCTCGTCATATCCGTCGTGGCCACTCTCGCCTTTGCCGTGAGCGTCCTCGTCGTGATTGTCCGAGGACGTCGTGACCGGGCGCACACGCTGGCCGACTCCCGCCCGGGAGAACGCCGGCCTCTCACGATCACTCGCAGCGGACTCCTCGCCGTCAAGGACTCCGGCGGGCTCACAGCGGTCCTCGATCGCGGGGGCCTGTCGATCGTCGGATCCATGCGAATCCGCTGGGACGAGATCCTCGACGTCGCCTTCGATCCCTCGGGCAACACACTCAGACTCGAGCTGGCATCCGAGGACTTCCGGCACGTGAGGATGAGTCTGCCGCCGGGCCGCCGTGAGGATTGGGCGGGGGCGGTCGTCGGGCTCACCTGGTTCGCCAGGACATATCCGGCGGTCCGCCCTGCGCTCGATCTTCCCTCGGTCTGCCGCCACCTCCTTCGCGAGGTCGCGGCGACCGCGGAGTCGTCCCACGACCCCGAGTCCGTCGATTGGGACACCGACCCGTCCTCACGTAAGCGCCTCGAGCGGAGTATCGCGACGCTCGTCGAAGAGGCGGGAGTCGTGGCGGTGGCGGGTCGGGCGGTGCGGGGATACGAGCTCGACCCTACGGACCCCGCGGTGCTCGCCTCTGCCCGTGAATGGCTGGCCCACGACCTCGCCGGCGACCTCCCGGGGGATGAGGTCGTCTCCTCCGCCCTTCGGAAGGCCCAGGGGCGGCTCCCCCCCTGGCCCTTCGACGTCCTCCTCGAGGTCGATGTGCCAGCCCGGGTTCCTTGAGGTGAACGGTGCCAGTTCGTAACCTGTCAACCCAGTGAGCGATTACGTACCCCCCTGTCTCTCGGTCGTCATGCCCTGCTACAACGAGGCGGCCACGATCGAGACCGTGGTCGAGCGTGTCCTCGCCTCTCCGCTGACCCTGGAGCTCGTGGTCGTAGACGACTGCTCGACAGACGGAACCAGGGACATCCTCGAGAAGCTCGATCGGGAACGCGTCCGCGTGTTCCTCCAACCCGTGAACATGGGCAAGGGCGCGGCGCTCCGACGCGGCTTCGCCGAGGTAATGGGTCCGTTCGTCATCGTCCAGGACGCGGACCTCGAGTACCACCCGGAGGAGTACCCCACCGTCGTCGAGCCCTTGCTGACAGGCGAGGCAGACGTCGTGTTCGGGTCGCGTTTCCACGCAGCGAGGCCCCACCGGGTGCTCTACTACTGGCACTCGGTGGGCAACCGCTTCCTCACGACTGTCTCGAACATGCTCACGAACCTGAACCTCACCGACATGGAGACCTGTTACAAGGCCTTTCGGACCGAGGTGCTCCGGTCGTTCGTGATCGAGGAGAACCGTTTCGGGGTCGAACCAGAGATGACTGCCAAGGTCGCGGCCGGGAACTGGCGCATCTGGGAGGTGGGGATCGGCTACAGCGGCCGCACTTACCAGGAAGGCAAGAAGATCGGCTGGAAGGACGGCTTCCGGGCGCTCTACTGCATCCTCAAGTACTCCCCTTACGCCCGAAGAATCCGGAGGCGCTGACGTTCCCAGGGGACCGGTCAATCCACCTGTTCCCTCTTCGATCGCTCGGCAAGTGCTCTGCAAGTGCTCTGCAAGTGCGATGTGCCTGGCTCCGTGGCCCCCAGTTAGGATTCGTGTACAAGACCACATCTACCGCGTCGGCCGGACGCGTCCGCCCACGTGGTGCCCTTGGGGGACAACTTGTCCGAGACCGAGAACCCGAGAGACAGCCTCGATGACTGGCAGGCCCTCGCCGAGAGGGAGCTGAAGCGCTCCCCGGAGAGCCTTGTCTGGCAGACGCCCGAGGGCATCCCTGTCAAGCCTCTCTACACGGCGGCGGACCTCGAGGATCTGGGGGACCTCGATTCGCTTCCCGGATTCGCCCCCTTCGTGCGTGGCGTCCGCGCGACGATGTACGCGGGCCGGCCGTGGACGATCAGGCAGTACGCCGGGTTCTCGACGGCAGAGGAATCCAACGCGTTCTATCGGCGTAACCTCGCTGCCGGACAGAAGGGTCTGTCCGTGGCGTTCGACCTCGCGACGCACCGCGGCTACGACTCCGACCATCCGAGAGTCCTCGGAGACGTCGGGAAGGCCGGCGTGGCGATCGACTCCGTCGAAGACATGAAGATCCTCTTCAAGGGCATCCCCCTCGACGAGATGTCGGTGTCGATGACGATGAACGGTGCCGTGATCCCGACCATGGCGGCCTACATCGTCGCTGCCGAGGAGCAGGGCGTCTCGCAGGACCGACTCTCGGGGACCATCCAGAACGACATCCTCAAGGAGTTCATGGTCCGCAACACGTACATCTATCCCCCCGAGCCGTCCATGCGGATCGTGTCCGACATCATCGAGTACACGTCGAGGCACATGCCGCGCTTCAACTCGATCTCGATCTCCGGGTACCACATGCAGGAGGCAGGGGCGACCCAGGTCCAGGAGTTGGCGTTCACGCTCGCCGACGGACTCGAGTACGTGCGGTACGCGCTCGCACGAGGGCTCGACATCGATGCGTTCGCCGGACGCCTGTCCTTCTTCTTCGCCATCGGGATGAACTTCTTCATGGAGATAGCGAAGCTGAGGGCGGCGAGGCTCTTGTGGGCACGGATCATCGGACAATTCGAACCCAAGGATCCCCGCTCGATGATGCTGAGAACCCACTGCCAGACATCGGGTGTGTCCCTCACGGAGCAGGATCCGTTCAACAACATCGTCCGTACCGCCTACGAGGCGATGGCAGCAGTCCTCGGGGGTACGCAATCGCTCCACACCAACGCCTACGACGAGGCCATCGCTCTCCCGACGGACACGTCGGCCAGGATCGCCCGGAACACACAGATCATCCTCGCCGAGGAGACCGGTGCAACCCACGTGGTCGATCCCCTCGGGGGGAGCTACTACGTCGAGTCCCTGACCCGGTCCTTGGCCGCGGCGGCGTGGGAGCTCATCGAGGAGGTCGAGGCCTTGGGTGGGATGACCAAAGCGGTTGAATCCGGCATGCCCAAGCTCCGGATCGAGGAGGCAGCGGCGCGCAGGCAGGCAAGGGTCGACCGGGGTGAAGAGACGATCGTAGGGGTGAACAAGTACACCCTCGACGCGCACGACGAGATCGACATCCTCGAGGTCGACAACACGGCGGTTCGGGAAGCCCAGGTCCGGCGCCTCGAGGCGATCAAGTCCGGCCGGGACGACGTGAGGGTGAGCCAGGCGCTCGAGGCGCTCGAGGAGGGCGCTGCCGGGGACGGAAATCTCCTCGAGCTGGCGATCGCCGCGACGCGGGCGCGGGCGACGCTCGGCGAGATCAGCGAGGCGATGGAGAACGTGTTCGGCCGACACAAGGCCGAAATCCGTAGCATCTCCGGTGTGTACGGATCTCACTACGAAGGCGACGAGGAGTACGAAGCGGTCCAGGCGGAGGTCGAGGAGTTCGAGAAGTCCGAGGGGAGAAGGCCACGGCTCCTCGTCGTGAAGCTCGGCCAGGATGGTCACGATCGAGGTGCCAAGGTGATCGCGACGGCGTTCGCGGATATCGGTTTCGACGTCGACGTGGGTCCGCTCTTCCAGACGCCCGAGGAAGCCGCCCGTGATGCTGTCGACCACGACGTGCACGTGGTCGGTGTCTCGTCGCAAGCTGCCGGCCACAAGACCCTTGTCCCACAGTTGATCGCAGAACTGGGACGGCTAGGAGCGGCAGACGTGCTCGTCGTGTGCGGTGGGGTCATCCCACAGCAGGACTACGACGAGCTGCACGCCGCAGGTGTCTCCGCCGTGTTCGGGCCGGGTACGAACATTCCCGCAGCAGCGGGTGAGGTCCTCCGCCTGCTGAGGGCGCGGCGCGAGGCGGCTGCGTCCTGACCGCCGGGCGTACCGGCAGTGCCTTGATCCGGGCAGGATTCCCTGGTAACGGCAGCGCGACATGACGGGACTCGCCGACGAGATCAGGTCAGGTGATCGCAGGGCTCTCGCCCGAGCGATCACGCTGGTGGAGTCCTCGCTCGAGGACCACAGACGCGAAGCCGACGCGCTCCTCGCAAACATTCTCCCCCTCACGGGAGGGTCGACCCGAGTCGGGATCTCGGGAACCCCCGGAGTGGGCAAGTCGACCTTCATCGAGGCTCTCGGGAGTCTCCTTACGAGGGCAGGCCACCGCGTTGCCGTGCTCGCTGTCGACCCGTCCTCCGTCCGCTCGGGCGGGTCGATACTCGGAGACAAGACTCGCATGGAGGAGCTCGCAAGGGATCGGAGGGCGTTCATAAGGCCCTCGCCCTCCAAGGGGACGTTGGGCGGGGTTGCCCGGCGGACGCGCGAGGCGATGCTCGTATGCGAAGCAGCCGGATACGACGTGGTCATCGTCGAGACGGTCGGTGTCGGCCAGAGTGAGACGAGCGTCGCGGACCTGGTGGACGCCTTTGTCGTGCTGATCGCGCCGGCAGGGGGTGACGAGCTCCAGGGGATCAAGCGGGGGGTCATGGAGCTCGCGGACCTCGTCGTCGTGAACAAGGCGGACGGGGAGCTGCTCGGCACCGCTGAGGTCGCACAGGCGGACTATGCGGCGGCGCTGCGGCTGATGCGTCCCAAGTACGACGTGTGGACACCCGAGGTCCTGCTTGCGTCGTCGAAGGAGCGGATGGGTATCGCAGAGGTCTGGGACGCGGTCATCAGGCACCGACGCGCCCTCGAGGAATCGGGGGACTTGTTGCGCAACAGGGAACGACAGGCCCTTGCGTGGATGTGGTCGGAAGTCGACGAGCGTCTACGCGGCGCCTTGCGCAACGCCCGCGAGGTCTCGAGACTCCTTCCCGCGGTGGAGGCCGACGTCCGCACTGGCGCGTGCACGCCGTCTGCTGGCGCACAACGTCTCTTGCGGGCTTTCGACCCGGAATCCGTTACGTGGGTGGATTGAGTAACGGTAGCGGTGTCTGGATCCGCCCGGGTCGGTTGTGCCAGGTGTTCGATTCGCGGGCCTCGCGGAGCCACTGGGACTGGATTTTCACCGCTCGGGGGTCCGTGAAGCTGAGGTGGGCCATGAAGCCGGCCAGTTCAGCGGGACCCGGGGCCCGGGGGATCTGATAGAGGCCGTTGCCGTTGCTGAAGGTCTCGGTCACTTCGAGGCCGGGGATCTCCTCGCGAACGGGCGCGAGCAACGGCATGCCAGTGAGGTACGAAAGGCGCTTCGTGGAGTAGTTCGGGACTATTGCGTCACCCAAGCCGTAGATGTGGAGAACCGGTCTCGGGCTTCCGCCGTACCACGGCGTATCCCACAGGTCGGCGTAGTTGATGCCGTCCCCGGGGTCGATGAGGAACTGGATCGCGGCGATGGCCACCGCGGCCTCGGCACCCGAACCACCTGTCGGCAGTACGTTGTCGAACCCGATCGAGTCCCACACCAGCGAGTTGACGAGGATGTGCATGATCCCCACCCCGCCGACGTGGAGGATGCCGCCGTCGAGGTCGGGTGCCACGGCAAGCGGGACTGTCCCGAGCACTCCACCCATGGAAGTCCCCTGGTAGATGATGCGGTCGGGGTCGAGGTCGGGCTTGCCGTCGCCCGTCGCCCCCAGTTCCATGTCGGGCCTGAGCGTCAGGGGGAGGACGTCGAGGTCGGCGAGCGACGTCTGGATCGCCCGGATCACCGAGACCGTGTCCACCGCACTCTGCGCCGGTATCGCGACGAGGCGTGCCGAGTTCTTGGGTGAGGGCAGTCCGAGGATGTTGCCCCCGTCACGGGCCGAGCGCGTCCCGTGGTTCGGCTGGTCGATCATGATGGTGGCCCAGCCCTGTGCCGCGTTCACAAAACCGAACGGAAGGCCCGTCTCCTTCGTGGCTGTGATCCCGTGTCCGTAGACCACCACGGGTGCCGGCAGGGCACGGGGTGAAGCTGGCAGCAGGAGGATGAAGTCCGCCCAGATGGGCTCTCCGGGTACCGTCTGCTCCGGAGCGAAGTGTCCGTCGTGGTCGGTGCGGAAGTCGGTGAGCTGGACCTTGCCCAGGACCATCGAGCCGACGCTCGGAAGGAGTCCCGGGAGTGTTGCCGAGATCTTCACAGGGTGCGGGGCCTTCGACGCGGCCTCGACGGCAAGACGCATTGGGGCCTCCACCTCACCCCGGACGCGCACGGTGAAGGCGGTGAAGGACTGCACTGCGGACAGATCGACCCCGTAGTCGCCCAGCTTCTTGACCACCCAGCGGAACCGCTGTCCCAGGGATCCCTGTCCGCTAAGCGCTTCGACCACACCTGCCGGTGGGTCGTATCCGGACCCGTCCGTCGCCTGGAGCCCGTCGGTCAGCACAGCGAGGTACAGGTGCCGGTACTCGAAGCGTGTCACCGGCCACACACGCAGTACATGGCCGGGATCGGGATTGGCGAAGGCCTGGTGGTCGCGCTCGGCATGGATCGGCACACGCTTTCCCGTCGTGACATCCCAGACCCGGACCACGTCCCCGCCGTCGGGCGGCAGCGACCTGAGGTCGAAGGCGCGGTCGAGCTCGAACAAGATTGGTCCCGCGGCAGAGAACCCTGTCTTGCCGTCGAAGATGGCCGATGGATGGACGGAGGCCGGGAGCTGCCCGAGGAACTGCGGATCCATGATGTCGTCGGTGATCCGGACTCTGATTCCGGTCGGGGAGGAGTCGTCGCTTTCGGTCCAGACGTTGCTCGGGTAGGGGAGGGCGCACGCACCAGACGAGAGAGGGTTGCACGGGGAGGCCAGCGGCCCCCGTGTCGGCTTTGGACCGGAGGGCACCTCGGGACGCATGGAGCCGTGCACCCCCCGGGTGCGCAGATCAACGGCGGGATCGGTGCCGCCGAGATCTCCGATTCCCCGGCGCGCAGTCGCTGCAGTGTCGCCCGGGGCACGCTGTCGCGCGCTCAGGTCCTCCACAGGTCCACCGCGAACGAGAGGCTGAGGACCCTCGGGCAGATGCCCGCTCACGAGATCCACAGCAACGAGGCCCATGATTGCGGCCATAAGAAGCGCCCCGACCAGTTGACCGGCACGATCCTCCCGCCGCCGCGATACAGGCAATTTGTCCACCCCCGGGACAAGAACTTCCTCTTGTGCACTTCTTGCGCACTTCGCTCCACGCAAACCTAGCGCCCGGGTTCCCGTGGATCCCAGGTGCGAGAAGCGTGCCGGCCATGGGTGTCATGGGTTGGGGACGTGCTGGCGCGCCCCGGCTCGCCCCACCTGTGTTCAGGAGCCATCCTTCCTCCTCCTGGTACCTTCTCGGCATGCACATCGTGATCATCGGTGGCGGTCCGGCCGGCAACATGGCCGCCACTACCGCCGCACGACTCGGTGCCGAGGTCACGCTCCTCGAGAAGGACCTCGTCGGAGGCGGTGCGCACCTGCTCGACTGCATCCCGTCCAAGGCGATGGTCGCCACCGGCAACGCCCTTTCGGCGGTCGGCAGAGCCCGAGTCCTCGGGATCGACGTCGGTCCCGGAGAGCCCTCGGTCGACCTGCGTCGCGTAGCCTCCCGTATCACCGAGCTCACGCAAGGGCTGAGCGCCACCATCAGCGAGGAACTCTCCAGTCAGGGCGTTCGGATCCTGCACGGGACCGGCCGTCTCGTCGACCCCACATCCGTCGCGGTCACACTTGTCGACGGAACGGAGGAGGTCCTGGCGTGCGACGCAGTCCTCGTCTCGACGGGCTCGAGGCCAAGGCTGCCCGAATGGGCGGAGGTCGACGGCACGCGTGTCCTCTCGAGCAGGGACGCCTACTCCCTCGCCGACCTTCCGGAGCACATCGTCATCGTCGGTTCAGGTGTGACGGGTGTCGAGTTCGTGCACATCTTCTCCTCGATCGGTTGTCGGGTGACACTCGTTGCGAGCCGGCGCCACGTGCTTCCCGGCAAAGACCCGGAGGTCGCCTACGCACTCGAGGAGGTCCTCGTCTCCCGTGGCGTCGACATCCTCAAGGGCGCACGTGCATCCGGGATCGACGTTTCCGAGGGCGGTGTGATGGTGCACACGAACGACGGCCGAGTGGTCGCCGGATCACACGTGCTCCTCGCGATCGGGTCGATACCGAACTCCGACGGCCTCGGCCTGGAGGGAATCGGAGTGAAGGTCCTCGACTCGGGGCACATCCCCATCGACGAGATGGGCCGCACGAACGTCCCGACGGTGTACGCCGCCGGAGACGTCACCGACAAGATGCCGCTTTCGTCGCTGGCCGCTGCCCAGGGGCGGATGATCGGGCGAATCGTGACGGGCAGGCCGGTGACTCCCATAGACTACGGTGCCGTCGCCCAGGCGATCTTCACGGACCCCGAGATCGCCGACGTGGGGGTGGCCGAGGCCGATGCCTTCAGCCAGGGACGCAAGATCCGCGTGACCAAGGTTCCGTTCTCGGCGAACCCGAAGGCGTTGATCGAGGCCGATCCCGGTGGATTCGTCAAGATCCTCTCCGACCCGTTGACCGCCGAGGTGCTCGGGGGCTCGATCGTCGGGACGAACGCAGCCGAGCTGATCTCCGCACTCGCCCTTGCCGTCCGCTCGGGCCTGAAGGTGAAGGACGTCGTCGAGAACCTCAATGTGCATCCGTCCCTGTCCGAATCACTCGCGGACGCGGCGGAATGAGACCGACCGCCGGGCAGGCGACCCTGCCATGAGGTGCAACCGACTGAGATGAAGCACAGTATCAAGGACCTGCTCGTCCAGGCGAAGGACGTCTCGGAGCTGATGGTCGACCTCGCATGGGCCTCCGTGATCTACGACGACCGCGACATCGCGCGTGAGGTCATCGAGATCGAGGATCGCATGAACCAGCTCGTCTACGAGCTCAGACGGCTCTGCCTGATCGCCTCGCGCAGTCCCGAGGACGCCGACTACTTCGCAGGCATCGTCCAAGTCGCGTCCTCCATGGAGAAGGTCGGGGACGCAGCGGAGGACATCGCACGTGTGGTCTTGAAGCGGCTCGGCGTCCCCTGGGAGCTGCGACGCGATCTCCGCCACGCCGACGAGGTGGTCGGCCGGGTACCCCTCGTCGAGGGGACCTCGCTTGCCGGCCGTTCCCTCGAGGACCTGGCCATCCCGCGTGAGACCGGTGTCTGGCTCATTGCGGTGCGCCGTGAGGTCGAGTGGATGTTCGCGCCGGGTCCGGACTTCGTGCTGCACGAGGGCGACATCGTTTACGCGCAGGGGGCGGAGAGCGGCCTCGCCGAACTCCGGTACCTGGCCGGAGCCCTCGAGGAACCCGAACCTCCGGACTGGGAACCCGAGGACAGCCTCTCCGTTGCGGTGGACCTCCTCGTCGAGATGAAGAACGTGACCGAGGCCGCCGTCGGACTCGCCTACTCGTCGTTGATCCTGCGCGACAAGGGGCTCGCAGCGGAGGTGTCAGCGATCGAGGACCGAACCGACCAGATGTACGAGGACCTCGAGAGCTGGGTTCTCGCAGCCGGCCGCACCGAGCTCGACCCGTCCGAGCTGCGTGGCCTCATCCACATCGGCGAGGCAACGGAGCGCATCGCCGACGCAGCACAGGCAATGGTCTGGCTGATCGAGCGCGACGAGGAACTGCATCCCGTTCTCGCCGAGGCGTTCGCCGAGGCAGAGGAGGTTGTGGCGGCTTTCACCGTCACCGAGGACGCTCCGCTGGCAAATCAGTCGCTGGGAGACGTCCGCGTCGGGACCGAGACGGGGATGCACGTCCTCGCCATCCAGCGGGGGAGTCGGTGGCGTTACCGGCCCCGGAAGGGGTTCGTGTTGCAGGCCGGGGACCGAGTCCTCGCAATCGGACCCGAGGACGGCGTCGAACTCCTCGCCGCAATGGTCGGCCCAGCTGTCCTTCAGAGTGCCGAGACCTGAACCAGGCGCGGCTGCTCCCGAGCTGCCTCAGCGGCGAGGCCCGTCACCCGACGTGGGACCGGCCGGAACGGGCGCGGTGTCTCGTCTGATGCGCCAGGCCGTGTGCGTCCCTTTGACGTTCACGAGTTGTCGCGTACCGTCGGGCCAGGTTATCTCGACCTCGGACGCGGCACTTCGGGGGATCTCGACCAACGGAGCGTGGCCCGCACCAGTGCCCGGGCCCACCCCCACCAGGTACACAGGCTGGCTGTCGCCGGTGACCCTGACAGTGGCCCCCACGGTCGTGGCGTCGAAATGAAGGGTGGTCACGCCCTCCGCGTCCCGTGTTCGGACGACGAAGTACGGCCCGGCGTCGCTGCCGCGGGCGACGAGTCCGCCCGGCCCCGCTGCTGCGCCTTCCCCCGGTGCATGCAGGTCCAGCTCCGCGGCTCCACGGTCCGTGAACAGCACGTCGGCTCCGGACCCGGTCAGGTAGGCGCGTCGGCCGGGTGAAAGTACGGCGACGTCCCCGGCACCCGCCTGCAGCCACGGTGGAGGAGCCTCGGGGCTGACTTCGTCCAAGCCCGCACCCTCCCAGGCCAGGAGATGCAGCTCTCCCGAGGCCCCGGGCTCCTGTGCCTCCGGGGTCGCCCGGGCGGTCACGACGACGACCTCGGGTTGTCCGTCACCGACGATGTCGCCGAGGCTCACCGACCGGCCCCCCTCCAGGGTGGGGGAGGGCAGAGGTCGCAGCGTGCGTCCCGCCAGTAGCTGCGTGCCAGTCGGGCGAACCAGGAAGACCTCCGGGTACGGATCGTTGCCGAGGTTCCAGATCGCGGCGGACACGACAGGCGACCCCCGGGGGTTCTCACCGGTGATGGCCGTGAAGCGAAGATCGCCCTCGTTGTGCCACAGACCCCATCCTCCGTCCATGTGTCCGAGGAACAGGTCGAGGCGCCCGTCGAGGTCGAGGTCACCCCACGCCAGGGACGTCGCAGGCATGCCCGTCGGAAGTCCGGTGTCTGCCGTGACGTCGACGAAGCCACCCTCCGGTCCGTCGTTGCGGAAGATGTGGATGCCGTTCTCTGTCAGAACGGAAAGCTCCGGAAGCGTGTCGGCGTCAGCGTCGAGCTCCTGCCAGGTCGCCCGGGTGGAGGCCACCTCGGGCAGACTCACGTCTTCGGCCCAGGCATCCACCTCGAAGCGGTCCCGAGTGGACCGGTGGTAGAGCACGTTCGGGCCGGACTGGTCCGTGACGTACAGGTCCACCAGCCCGTCCCCGTCGCTGTCACCCCACGCCTGTCCGGTGGTGGAGGCCGCCGTGCCGCCATATGGTTGGGCAGGATGGGATGTCGTGAGCTCGGCGACCACGTCGAGACGAGTCTCCGATGACCCCACTCGTTCGCTGTCCGGCGGGTCCCCGGGCGTCGTGCAGGCAGCCGCGAGGACCAGCAGGACCGCCACCGCCGCGATCGGTCGACTCGTGGAGATCAGCCCTTGGCGCCGTTGCCGCGCAGGCGGGTGAGGCGCTTGTCGACCTGCATCTTGACCAACATCTGCGTGAGCACGCCCAAGCCCACGACCGTGTAGACGAAGTCCCTGGCCTTGGTTTCGACGTCCTCGACGAAGGGGAGTGCCATGAGTAGACGTTAGTCCTGTGCCGCCGGCCCTTCCACCTGGGTGCCTGTCGGGACCGAGCCTTCAGAAGGTGTCGATGTGGCGGGGAAGGGGCGGGTTGCCGGAGCTGCGCAGGAGTTGCGCCGGACGTACGCCGGACCTGCGGGGGTCTGCCGGGGTCGCAGTAGATTGGGCAGATGCTCCTCGAGACGATCTCCTCCCCCGCGGACCTCCGGGGCCTCACGGACGCAGAGCTCGCCGTGCTCTGTCGCGAGATCCGAGACTTCCTCGTCGAGCAGATAGCGGACACCGGAGGCCATCTAGGGCCGAACCTCGGAGTGGTCGAGCTGACGGTCGCCCTGCATCGCGTCCTGGACAGCCCGAACGACGTCATCATCTGGGACACGGGGCATCAGTCGTACATCCACAAGATCCTCACCGGGCGTTCGAACCTCTTCGCGACCCTGCGTCAGGCAGGCGGCCTCTCCGGGTACCCATCGCGAGAGGAGAGCCGCCACGACTGGGTCGAGAACTCGCATGCGTCGACCTCCCTCTCCTACGCAGCCGGGCTCGTCGAGGCGTTCAAGCACACGCGCGCCAACCGCAAGGTCGTCGCAGTCATCGGTGACGGCGCCCTGACCGGGGGCATGGCCTACGAGGCGCTGAACCAGATCGCCCATCGCGAGCTCGACGTCACGATCGTGCTGAACGACAACGGAAGGAGCTACAGCCCGACCGTGGGCGGTCTCCAGACGCACCTGGCCCAGTTACGGCTCGACCCCCTGTACCAGCGTGCCAAGCGGGACGTCACGGACGTCCTCCAGCGCTTCAGTCGTCCGGGCGACTATGTGGCGAGCGGGATCCAGAGGATCAAGGACAGCATTCGCGAGTTCGTGACTCCGAGCACGATCTTCGACACGTTGGGCTTCACGTACTCGGGTCCGATCGACGGACACGACATCGAGCAGGTCGAGCTTGCCCTCGAACACGCGTCAGACCTCGAGGGCCCTGCTGTGGTGCACCTCGTGACGAGCAAGGGGATGGGCTACGCGCCCGCCGAACAGGACCTGCGTGACCACTATCACGGCGTGGGCAAGTTCGATCCTGTCACCGGGCAGCCCAAGAGCAGCGGGAACGGTGTCTCCTGGACCGAGGTCTTCGGCGAGGCGCTTCTCGACGAGGCGAGGCGCTGCCCGGAGGTCGTTGGCATCACGGCTGCGATGCAGTCCTCCGTGGGTCTGGACCCGTTCGCCCGCACCTACCCCGAACGGGTGTACGACGTGGGGATCGCCGAGCAACATGCTGTCACCTTCGCGGCCGGCCTGGCGATGGGGGGCATGCGGCCCGTCGTTGCCGTCTACACGACGTTCATGAACCGAGCGGTCGACCAGGTCCTTCTGGATGTCGGCCTGCACCATCTTCCTGTCACGTTCGTGTGCGACCGGGCGGGGGTCACGGGAAACGACGGCGCTTCCCATCACGGCATCTACGACATGGGGCTGTTTCGCGAGGTTCCCGGTCTCGTCATCGCCGCTCCGTCGACTGCCGGAGAGCTCCGTGACCTCCTTCACACGGCGCTCCTGCACGACGGGCCCATGATGATCCGCTTCCCCAAAGGCATGACGTCGGCGCCGATGGGCGACACCCCACCCAGGGTCATCCCTGTCGGCCAGTGGGATGTCGAGGAGGCACCGGGCGGCGTGCTTCTCCTCGGTGTCGGGAACATGGTCGATGTCGCGCACAAGGCGGCTTCCATCCTCGACGAGGGCGGCATCCCTTCGGCCGTCGTGAACGCCCGTTACGTCAAGCCGCTCGACTCTCGTCTTGCCGCCTTGGCCGGACGTCATCGTCTCCTTTGCACGATCGAAGATCACGAGATCCAGGGCGGCTTCGGGTCGGCGGTCCTCGAGGCGCTCTCCGACGCAGCAGTCGAGGTCCCGGTCGAGCGCTGCGCCGTGCCCGAGCAGTTCCTGACGCATGGCAATGTGTCGACTCTGCACGAACGCTGCGGTCTCACAGCGGAACAGATCGCGTCACGGATCGCGACGCGCTGGGGGACGCTGGGCTGATGGCTACACCCCCCTCGGACCCATGAGCTTAAGAGCACAGCTCGTACGTGGGTTTGTTGTGGCGACGTGGGCGGATTTGGTCACGCGTGCGATGTCTGGATCTGCCCGCGTGGCTGGGTCAGGCGCACTCGCCCTGACCGAGGTTCACCTCGAAGGGTGCCGTCTCGTCCCAGTCGACATAGGAGTCCGGGTCGTCCTCGAAGCTCGGCAGCGTGTCGAACGAGGAGAGCATCTCGGCCAGAGGATCGCGTCCGACCCTGTCGGACCAGGCGCGGAACGATTCCCCGGCGGACCTGTCGCTCTCGTATCTCGAGATCAGCTCGACAACGACCTCGGGAATTCGCTTGGCCGGAAGCCGGCGCAGGCGCGTCCCGAACCTTGCCCGGTCGTCGTCGAGGCCTCCACCGGCCATCACCTGGTAGCCGGGAGCAGAATGGCCGCCGATCCTACGTTCCATCCCGAAGAAGCCGAGGTCTGCGAGGTGGTGCTGGCCGCAAGAGTTGGAGCAGCCCGAGATGTTGATCCGCACGGGCGAGGAGGCCAGCCCGGCATCCTTGACCTTGTCCCGGATGGCACGAGCGAGACCACGCGACTGTGTGATCGCGAGGTTGCAGGTGTCGGCGCCCGGGCACGACACCGGGTCCGCGGGACCGTGTGCGTCGGGATCGCCGAATCCGATGCGCCCGAGCTCCTTCCAGAGCTCGGGGAGTCGTTCGACTTCGAGCCCTCGCATGAGAAGGTTCTGGCGGTTCGTCGTCCTGGTGTCGACGAAGGGCTGTCCCGGGGGCGCGAAATCCTCCATGATGTCGGCCAGCGCGAGGGCGTTATCTGTCGTGATGTCGCCAAGGGGAACCGTGATCCAAGCGGCGACCTTCCCATCGATCGTCGGGATCGCGTTCGTTTCGATCCACCTGTCCAAGTCCGGATTTCCGGTCCCGGATGGGAGCTCGGCAAGCTCTCCCGCCTCCAAGGGCATGTGGGCACGTGCCTCGAGGACTGCCGGGGGGATCTCGGGATTCGTCCCACTGACCGCTATCACGGCCCTACGTTCGGCGAACACCATCTGGCGCATAGCCTCGATGCCGATCTCCGCCACGAGCCACTTGAGCCTCGCTCTGTTGCGGTTCTCGCGGTTCCCGTGCCTGTCGAAGATCCGAAGGATCGCTTCGAAGGTGGGGATGGTGTCCTCGAGGCGCGTGAAGGGCTCGAGGAGTTGCGCCTCGTGCGGGGTGGCGCCGAGCCCGCCACCTACGTAGATCCGAAAGCCGAGCTCCCCGGTTGCCTCGTTTCGTGTGGCGATCGCGCCGATGTCGTTGATCGCCGTCTGGCCGAGGTCCTCGTCGTTGCCGCTGAAGTTGATCTTGAACTTCCTCGGCAGACGCTGCGCGGCTGGATTCCGGAGGAAATGCTCCGTGGTCGCCTTCCCCCAGGCGGTCACGTCGAACGGATGATCGGGCACCAAACCTGCGAGTGGGTCGGCCTGTACGTTGCGGACGGTGTCGCCACAGGCCTCGCGGGTGGTGAGCCCGTAGGACGCCACGTACCGCATCACGGTGGGCACCGCTTCGATCGGGACGAGGTGGATCTGGAACGCCTGCCGGGTCGTTATGTGGGCAAAGCCGCGTGAGAACTCGTCCGCTACCTTGCCGACGACACGCATCTGGTCGGGTGTGATCCTGCCCTGGGGTGCCTTGATGCGCACCATGTGAAGACGTTCTTCGTGCCGGATGCCGTAGATCCCGTTGTTGAGCCTGATGCGCCGGAAGTCCTCCTCCGGGAGGATGCCTGCATCCCGCTCCGAGATGTACCGCTCGAGATCCCGGATGTCACGTTCGGCCACGTCGGAGATCGCGTCGAGGTCGACGGGAATCTCGGCCGCCCTTCTCGGTCGGATCGTCTGAGTCATGTCTCTCTCAATTCACTCGCTCGACGCGGCCGGGCACACCGATCGCATCCGGGCTCGCAACGTGCAAGCCGCATTCCGTCTTCTCGCTGCCCGCCCAGCGTCCCGACCTGACGTCGCCTCCGGTCGGAAGGCCGGTGCAGGGAGCACATCCGATCGAGGGGTAGCCGCGGTCGAGCAGCCGGTTGTAGGGGACGTCGTGGATCGCTGCGTACGTCGCCACGTCTTCGGCTGTCCAGTCGACCATGGGGGCGAACTTGACCATGTTCCAACGAAGGTCCCAACTGACCGGCTGTGCAGTCGACCGGGACACGGACTGGTCACGGCGGATGCCCGTCATCCATGCGCTGTAGCCGTGGAGAGCCCTGCCCATCGGCTCGAGCTTGTTGATCGCGCAGCAGAGCTCGTTGTCGCTGCGATAGAGGGCTGGACCGTAAGATCGCTGTTGCTCGTCGAGAGTGTGCTCAGGCTCGAACACGTCGATGCGCAGTTGGGGGTAGCGGGATCGAGCACGGCGGATGGCCTCCTCGGTCTCGTGGAAGAGGAAGCCGGTGTCGAGCGTGAAGACCCGCGTGTCGGGTGCGACCTTGGACACGATGTCGAGCATGACCATGTCCTGGAAGGAACATGCCATCGTGAGCCGGCTTCCGAACAGAGCCTGGGCGAACTTGATGATCTCGTGAGCCTCCAGCCCTTCGAGCTCCTCGTTGAGCCGGGGGACGTCGTCGATCGTGATCGGCTCCTCGACGAGGTCCTCGAGATGTTCTGCTGTCTCAGACATGTCCTCGGCGTTCCTTCCGGGTTGGTACGTGACTCATGCAGACGGAGACGGGTCTGCGGGTGGTTCGGCGCGTGAGTTGCGGGGCTAGTAGGGCTTCTTGTGGGTCAGCCCATACACAATGCGCCAGGCACGTACGATCCGAGGAGCCAGCCTGCGTTGTCGTTCGCGCAGGGGGACTGGGACGATCCCGGTCCCGCAGGATGCGCCGAGACAGATATCGAGACGCAGACGTTCGGACGTGACATTGCCCGACAAGTTAGTGACGCAGCCTGCCCACGTCAACCGGTTTCCACCAGCGCGGTAGTGGAAACAGACCTTGTTGCGACGGACAGCTACTCCCCAAAACACCCGGACGGTTGTTGGCATGCGCGGCCTTCGGCCGTTGCACACCAGCCACCTAGACATCCTCCGGCGGGATGATTCCCGATGCCTTCGTGGAGTGCCGGACCACGAAACCGGTCGACACCAGCACCAGCGCACCACCGGCGATCTGGAGGGGCCCGAAGGGTTCGTCGAGCAAGATGGCGGCACCGACACCCGAGAGGACGGGAACGGTGAGTACGACGAGTGAGGATACGGATGCGGCGACGTACCTGTGCGCCCAGTTCACCATCAGGTGGCCCAGACTCGGTACGACGGCGATGAGCACGATCGCGAACCAGTCGTCTGAACGGACGGCGCTGCCGTCGTGGCCGAGAAGGAGGGCAATGGGCGTCACGACAGCGCAGGAAACGACGAGGATCACACCCTGGTAGGGCACGGCGTCGATGTCGTCCCTGAGGCGCTTGGAGAGCAGGAAGTACGCCGTCCAGATGAACAGGTTCACGACCGAGAGGACGTTGCCGAAAGTGCTCGTGTCACCTCCGGCGGCGCTTCCCAGGACGACCAGAGCCACCCCCCCGATCGCCACCGTCCCCCAGAGGACGACCGTTGGTGTGACCCTCTCTCCCAGCCAGCGTCCCGCGACCAGCATCACGAGAACGGGCTGGAGTGCAGCCACGAACGTCACGACGGCAACGGACGTTGCGCGGACTGCGCTGAAGTAGACGAGCACGTGCATTCCGAAGAGGGCACCACCGAGCCAGCCGGCTCGAAAGTTGCGCAGGCCGCGATCCCAGCCGGCATGGAAGAGGAACGCGAGGCCGAGCGGGAGGGCGACGACGAATCTCCAGAAGGTGATCCAGATCGCCGACGCATCGAGCGACTTCACCAGAAGGGTTCCCGCCGTCCAGGCGAGGGTTGCGCCCACCACAGCCGACACGCCGAGGGCTGATGCCGCCGGTGCCGCCGGCTCCCGCGCGGCGAGGGCAGTGGGGGTATCTGACCTTTCCGGCATCAGGCAAGCCTGCCACTGGCCCGCATCTCACGCCGGGTCGTTTCCGAGCGCCGTGCCGAACTCAACGGCCGGTTCGACGCGTGCGGTGAACCGCCTCAGGGCCCGCAGGACGGGGATCCCCGTGGCGAGGATCAGGGCTGCGTTGAGAACCGCCCCCGCTGCGTCCCAGGCGAAGGACGTAACGACGTAGAAGCTCCAGTAGTGGGCAACGGTCTCGGTGAGGGAGAGTCCGGGGTTCCAGGCGAGCGGGCCGTCGTCGACGACGTAGGGCCAGAACCATAGGTTCATGATCGCTCCGTACGCGAGTCCGCAGATCCAGCCGTAGGCGGCGAGTGCGACCACCTCTGTCCTGGGTCGGAGCCGTACAGTGGCTGTCCCGACCCAGCCGGCACCGGCTGCCATCCAGGACATGGCCAGCATCTGGAACGGGAGCCACGGTCCCACCCCGCCGGTGACGACGGCGGACACCGCCATGGAGCACAGGCCGAGGAGGAGACCGAAGCGCGGTCCGAACGCGGCCCCTGCAAGGATCACGAGGAAGAACATCGCGTTCCCACCGCCCGGGAGGTCGAGGAGACGCAGAAGGGCGACTGCTGCGGAGAGCACGGCGAGCAGCGCAACCGTCGAGCCGTTCATCGTTCCTCGCCGCACCTCGAGTGCGACGGCGGCGACGACGAGCAGAGCGATGGATGCGGCAACGAAAGCAGCGTCCGTCCCGTGTGCCCTCCCGACCGGCGAATCGCTCGGGATCCAGAATGGATATAGAAAGGCCGCCAGACCGAGGACGACAACGCAGACATAGACGGCGACCGGGCGTCCTCGCGTCATCGGCCCACCTCTCCGTGATCCCGACTGCTCCATGCCGAGGCGACTTCGTCGACCGTCAGGAAGGGGGGGAGGACGCGCAGAACCTGAGGGGCGAACAGGGACCCCGCCAGGGTCTCGGCCGCCCTTCCGTCGGCAACCATCTCGCCGTCGCCGATCACGACGATCCGTCCCGCCGCCCTTGCTGCGAGCTCGACGTCGTGCGTCGCCAACATCACGGCGCCGCCCGCCTCCGCATGCTCCCGAACGGCATCGACCAGCGCCTTTCTCGACGGGGCGTCCATGCCACGGGTCGGTTCGTCGAGGAGCAGGACTCGCGCTCCGCCGATGGCGACGGCCGCGACCGCCAGGCGCTGTCGCTGACCGACCGACAGGCTGCGCGGATGTCTCTCGGCGAGGTCCTCGAGTCCGAGCGCGACGAGCCAGCGGTCGACCGCGGGAGCGTCCCTGCGTCCGAGCAGTCTGAGCGTCGCCTCGAGCTCTGCGCGAGCCGTGTGCGCGGACAGCAGCATGTTCGGGTTCTGGGGCACGTACGCGACCGGGGATGACGCCTCGACAGTGCCCCGACTCGGATCGAGCAGGCCTGCGAGGCACCGGAGGAGCGTCGTCTTCCCGGCGCCGTTGCGGCCGAGCAGGGCTACGACCTCACCGCTGCGGAGGGACACGTCGACATCCGACAGGACCTCACGACCGCCGAGCCTCACGCGGAGCCCGGTTGCGCGCAGCACGGTCTCACCGGGGGTGGACAGTCGGCGGGGCGGGGATTCGACCTCTCCGGGGCCGGAGCGACGCACATGCTCGAGGGCCGCCTTCACGGTCAGTGGGGGAGGATCCCAGCCCAACAGCGCGCCGAG
>QWHP01000274.1 GCA_021404985.1 Actinobacteria bacterium ATB1 | reverse complement strand
TCGTCCTTCGTGACTGAAATCGCGGCGAACACTCCGTCACACCTCGGGGAACCAGGGGCCCTCTGTCTCTGTACGGAGGTAAGGTTCAGAGGTGCTGGTCCTGTGTACGAACGACGACGGTGTCGGTGCCCCAGGCATCCCCGTGCTCGCCCACCACGTCCTCGACGTGGCGGATGAAGTCGTTGTGGCTGCGCCCGAGATCGACATGAGCGGGACCGGAACCTCGATCCTCGTCCCGGGTGCGACCGACAGGTCGATACGGATCCGGCCCCACGTCTACGAGGAGTACCCCCACATCTCTGCCGTCGGCGTGAGTGGGACACCTGCGATGAGCGTCCTGCTCGCCCACAGGGGCGTCTTCGGAGCGGTCCCCGACGTGGTCCTCTCCGGGCCCAACTTCGGTGCCAACACGGGCCACGACATCCACCATTCGGGAACGGTCGGAGCCGCTCTCACGGCAGTCAAGCACGGCATGCACGGAGTTGCCGTGTCGGTGGCCATCGGGGTCGGCGTGGAGCCGGGAGCAGCCCCCGCCGACACCCCTCACTGGGAGACCGCCGCTCACCTTGCCAAGACGGTGCTGCGAGTCATCGCCGAGGTCGATCCCTCCGAGCCGGTGTTCCTCAACGTGAACGTGCCGGACAGGCCCGTCTCGGAGCTGCGCGGTATCAGAACGGTCGGCCTTGCCGAAGGGTCGCCCTACGTGCTCGAGCGATTCGATGAGTCCTCGGAGGACGGCGGGGTACGAGTGCTCAGCGTCGCGGTGACGGTCGATGGCCACGGACACGGCGCCGACACCGACATCGGTGCACTTCGAGAGGGAATCGCCTCGATCTCGTGGTTGGCTATGACCCGTGACGGAGAGCCGGCGGTCGACGACATCCACGACATCGTGGCCGACCTCACCGAGTCACTTGGAACCGCCTGAATCCGGGCGGTTGGGCAGACTCGACTCATCCGGAACATGTACCCCGAGTCAAGCCGCCTGGGTTCACCGGACGATTCCCAGGAGTTCCGATGATCGAGCTGACTGATGTCGCCAAGACGTACACGATTGGCGAGACCACCGTTCATGCGCTCGTGGATGTCGACCTTCATGTCGCTGCCGGCGAGTTCGTCGTGGTCCTCGGTCCGTCTGGATCTGGGAAGACCACACTCCTCAACTTGGTCGGAGCTCTCGACACCCCGACGTCCGGTCTCGTGAGGGTCGACGGCAAGGACATCTCGACGGGGGATCGGAAGGCCCTCTTCGCGTACCGGCGTTCCACCGTCAGCTTCGTGTTCCAGTCCTTCAACCTCTTTCCCGCCCTCACGGCCCTCGAGAACGTGCAGTTCGGTGCCGACGTGGCACACCGCGACTCCGATGGGGCCGCCGAGGCAGCGTTGGAGTCCGTGGGCCTCGGTGCGCGCCTCGGCCATTTCCCCCACCAGCTCTCGGGGGGTGAGCAGCAGCGGGTCGCGATCGCACGTGCGCTCGCCACCGGCAACCCGGTGCTGCTCGCCGACGAGCCGACGGGCGAGCTCGACTACCAGACCGGAGTCCAGATCCTCGAGCTTCTCATGGCGCAGGCGGGCGAGGGCAAGACCGTCTTGTGTGTCACTCACAACCGCGAGATCGCCCGAGTCGCAGATCGTGTGGTCGAGCTCTCGAGCGGTCGCATCGTGTCGGACGGGGAACCCGCGGGCGGCAAGGCGGACATAAGCCTCCTCCACTGGTGACGAGATGATGACCGGGTTCCTGTTCATGCTCCGCTGGGCTTGGAGGGAGGTTCGCGCGCGGCCTCTCCAGGTGCTCGGGCTCGCCCTTGTGATCGCGCTCGGTGTCGGGGTCTACGCAGGTTTGAGCACAACGTCCATGTGGCGTCGTGCGTCGTACGACGCCAGCTTCGAGGCGCTCGGGACCCACGACCTCGAGGTGGAGCTGTCCGAAGGGAGCTTCGTTCCCGCCGGGACCTTGCAACGTGCAACCGGGGAAGCAGGCGGAATCGGGGCCATCGCTGCCGCAGAGGAGCGCCTCGTCGTCCCCACCCAGGTCGATGCGTCGACGCAAGGCGAGACGATCCTGGTTCCGGGCGTCCTCATCGGCTTGGACCTCGCCGCTGGAGTTCCCCGGGTAGACCGCCTGGAGGCAGACGCCGGACGGGTGCTCGAGTCCCGCGACGCCGGGAGTTACGTGGCTGTCGTGAACCACCTCTTCGCCCGGCACTACGACCTGCCCGCAGAGATGCAGATTCAGGTCAGCGGAGGTGTGGACCTCGACGTGGTGGGTCACGGGTTCGCGCCGCAGTACTTCATCATGACGGAAGGCGGTCTCGTGGGCGGGGAGGCGAACTACGCCGCCGTGTTCGCTCCGATCGAAGTCGTTCGGGACACGCTCGGGAAGGGCGACGTTGTCAACGAGCTCGTCATCGCCCTCTCTCCCGGGGCCGACCCGTCGTCCGTGCGGGCGGATGTGGAGGCGGCACTCGCCGGCGCACTCCCCGACGTCGAGGCGACCGTCACGCCCGTTACGGAAGAGGAGTACTACAGGCTTCTGTACGACGATCTCGAGGGCGACCAGCAGATGTACAACATCTTTGCGCTGCTCGTCCTGATCGGAGCAGCCGTGGGAGCGTTCAATCTGACGCGCCGCATGGTCGACGCACAGCGCCGTCAGATCGGGACTGCGATGGCGCTGGGCACTCCGGTCCCGACGATCGCAGCGCGGCCTCTGATGACAGGGGTCCTGATCGCCGTGATCGGCATCGTTGCCGGGATCGGTGTGGGCTTCGGGATCTCGGCCGCCATGGGGGACCTCATCTTCGAGCTGCAACCCCTACCCGTTCAGCAGACGGGAGTCAGCTTGGCCGCCTTCCTGACGGGGGCTGCTCTGGGAATGGCGATTCCTGTCGCGGCCGTGGCCTGGCCGGTCCTGCAGTCTGTGCGTATGCGTCCGGTCGACGCCTTGTCACCCACCCACCTGTCGGCGGCGCGGAGGAAGTCGCGCGTGCCGGACTGGTTGCGGCTACCCGGCCGCAGCGTCGACCGACTTCCGCTGCGAAACCTGTTCAGATCACCCCAGCGCACCCTCCTGACGGTCCTCGCCGTAGCAGCCGCTCTCACGGTCGTCGTGAGCATGGGTGGTCTGCTCGACACCTTCATCGCGAGCCTCGACCTCGGAGACGAAGCGCAACTCGCCCAGTCACCGGATCGGCTCGTTGTCGAGCTCGACACCTTCTATCCGATCGAAGGTCCGAATACCCCGGTCCAGTCGCTGGCCGAGAACCCGGCCGTTGGGGATCTCCAGACGGGAGTGCAGACGGCGGGTGAGTTGGATGGCCCCGAGGGGTTCCCTGTCCTGATCCAGTTCGTGGACCCCGAGGGCAAGATCTGGCAGCCGACGGTTCTCGAGGGCGCGCTCCCGGAGTCAGGTGGAGGCCTGGTGCTGACACGCAAAGCAGCATCCGATCTGGGTGTGGGGATCGGCGATGAGGTGACTCTGCTCCATCCGTTCCGTACGGGTGAGGACAGCTTTGGCATGGAGCCGACCGAGCTCGAGGTGACGGGGTACCACAACGGGAACCTTCGCAACGTCGTCTACCTGTCGACGGCCGATGTGATCCTGATTGATCCGACGTTGTCAACGGCGGTCACGAACATGGTGATGGTCACGCCCGCTGCCGGTTCCAGCCCGGCAGACGTCCAGGGGTCGGTCTTCTCCCAAACGGGGGTGGAGAGCGTGCTCGCGGTGGCGACTGCGAGCGAACTGCAGCGGGAGCAGTTCTCGGCGTTCACAGGCGTGTTCGTGGTCGTCGAGGGGATGGCGTTCCTGCTCGTCCTGCTGATCGCCTTCAACTCGACGAGCATCAACATCGACGAGCGAACCCGGGAGCATGCGACGATGTTCGCGTTCGGGCTACCCATCAGGACGGTGCTACGCCTTACGATCTCGGAGAATGCCGTCATCGGGCTGCTCGGCACCACAGTCGGGTTGGTGCTCGGCGTGGTCCTGCTCGGGACGTTCCTCTCCGCACGCATCACGGAGCTCATCCCCGACCTGGCCTTCGAGGTGCAGGTGTCCGCGAGCACCATCGCAACGACGTTCGTCACGGGTGTCCTCGTCGTCGCGCTGGCCCCGCTCTTGTCGATCCGCCGGCTAAGGCGGCTTAACCTGCCTTCCACTCTGCGCGTGATGGAGTAGCCGTCATACCCCAGCGATGCCCCCTGATCGCGTGTCGCAGGCCGCATGTAGGGTGGCGCACATGAGTGGGAGGCGGCTATGCCGTGCGTTCCTCGCGGCAGCAATCAGCATGGGGTTCCTCGGCGGATGTGCCGACGGTGCACACGAGGTCGAGTTCGCGCCTCTGCCGGAGGCGTCGGAGCCCGCCATGTCCCCTGCGTTCGACGTGACAGGTCCGTTCCCCGTGGTCGACGTTGTCGACGGCGACACCGCCAAGGTCGACGTGGGTGGGGAGGTCGTCACCGTGCGGGTGATCGGCATCGACACTCCGGAGGTACACCATCCGTCCAAGCCGGTACAG
>QWHP01000273.1 GCA_021404985.1 Actinobacteria bacterium ATB1 | reverse complement strand
CCACGCAGCGGTGATCCTGGCACGAATCGCCGGATCGTCGATGCGGCCGTTGCGCCGTGCCGCGTCGATCACCGCCTCGAGCTCGTTCGCGAAGCTGAGCTGCTGACCGAGGGTGGATGCGCCTCGCTCGAAAGCCAGGGTTCCCATCGCCACCCGCCAGCCGTCGTCGACGTCACCGACGACGTTTGCCGCGTCCGTTCTCGCCTCGTCGAAGAAGACCTCGTTGAACTCCGAAGTACCCGTCAGCTGCACGATCGGCTGGATGTGGATGCCTTCCTGCCTCATTGGAACGAGCAGGTAGCTGATCCCCTTGTGGCGCGGAGCCTCGGAGTCCGTGCGACAGAGGACGAATGCCCAGTCCGCCCAGTGCGCCCCGCTCGTCCAGACCTTTTGCCCCGTGATCACCCAGTCCGAACCGTCCGGCACGGCCTTCGTCTTGATGTTGGCAAGGTCCGAGCCCGCGTCCGGCTCCGAGTAGCCCTGCGCCCAGAGCTCCTCGCCGCGTGCGATGGGTGGCAGGAAGCGCTGCTTCTGCTCCTCGGTACCGAACGCGATGATCGTGGGCCCCGCAAGGCCCTCACCGATGTGGCCGAGTCGCCCCGGTGCTTTCGCACGCGCGTATTCCTCGTACCAGATGACCTGCTCGTTCAGCGTCGCGTCACGACCGCCGTACTCTGCCGGCCACCCGATGCAACTCCACCCTCCGGCGCCGAGGTGGCGCTCCCAGGCGAGCCTCTCCTCGAAGAGGGCGTGTTCGTCCCCGGGGCCCCCCCTGCCTCGCACCACGGCAAAGTCCCCTGAGAGGCTCGTCTCGAGGAACTCGCGAGCGTCCGCCCTGAACGCCTCCTCCTCGGAGCTGAACGAGAGATCCACGCTGCGGGACCGTATCACAGCATCTGACGGAGTGTCAGATCCTCGCTCCGGGCTGAGATTTCCCGAGGCCGGCCAACTAGAGTCCTTTCGACATGTCTTCTGCCGGCCGGCGGCTGGGTGGCCTGCGCAGTACGCGTTCTCCAGGTCCCGCCGTCCGCCTCCTCTCCTTGGTCGCGCTGCTGTTCGCCTACGTGCTCATCCTTCCGCCTGCGGTCGGCGACACGGCGAGTGAGCTCGAGGCTGCTCGGAACGAGCTCGCGTCGCTGGGTCGGGAGTCGGACAGGCTGGCCTCCGAATACGAGAGCGGTCGAGCCGAGCTCGACCGGATCCAGCGTGAGATCCGAGCCGGGGAGCAGCGACTTGCCGAGCTCCAGGCGATCCTCGACGAGACCCGCGCCGACTTCGAGACCACCGCCAAGGAGTTCTACAAGCACGGCACGACCCGGTCGGTCGTCGGTGTTGCCTCCATCCTGGATTTCCAGGACCCCGAGGAGTACGCCCGGGCCGTCAAGTACCTGACGGAGATCGAGAGCGACACGCAGCACTCGCTCGAGAAGTTCACCGCCGCCAAGTCGGACGTCGACGCGCAGGTCGCAGCGCTGCGGGACAACGAGGGCTCCCAGAAGCGTCTGCTGGCGGAGCTCGACGCGAAGAAGGAGAGGGTCGAGGCCTCGGTCGCCCGGCAGCAGGAGATCGTCAAGAAGTTCGAGCTGCGTCTCACGGCGGAGCGTTCGGCGGCACGGGCAGCGCCTCGTGGCCGCGGCCGCGGAGTCCCGGGATCGCTCTCCGGCTACGGCAACGGCCGGCTCCCGGATTCGGTGCTCGAATCCGTCGGGATCGGCGACCACAGACTCTGGGCTCCCGCCGCTGCTGCGTTCCGTCAGCTCTACGCGGCCGCGCAGGCGGACGGGATCGAGATCGGGATCAGTGATTCCTACCGGAGCTACGCGGCTCAGGTCGACGTGGCACGCCGCAAGGGTCTCTACGGGCAGGGTGGCCTCGCGGCCCGGCCGGGTACCAGCAATCACGGGTGGGGGCTGTCCCTGGATCTCCAGCTCAGCTCTGCCGCCCTCGGCTGGATGCGAGTCCACGCAAGGACGTACGGCTTCGTGGAGGACGTGCCCCGCGAGACCTGGCACTGGACCTATTACGGCTGACCGGCGCCAGCCTCGCCGGGATCCGAAGACCCGCCATCGGCACCGCCCTCGACGAGCAGAGGGGTGAAGTCCGTCAGTATCTCGGGGAGATCCTTGTCCCCGGGGTCCCCACCGTCGGGACCTGCACCCTGTGGCTCGGCTGCGAGCTGGGCGACCTTCCAGGTCCCCGAGTCGTACAAGAGGGAGAACGTGTAGACCACCCACCCCGAACGCGGTGCCAGGATCCCGTCCACGGCGAGCACCGTCAGGGCCCATACCCGGACCGTGACCGCTACATCCGTGCTGCCGTCGACATGCGTCGCGAGGGGGTAGGAGCGGAGGACCAGCGTATCCCCCGCCGCAGCGCCGATCGCCGTTCGCTCCTGCTCGAGCGCATCGAGAGCGCGACGCGCTGACTTCTCCAGGGCGGCGCGCGCACCCGGAGCAGCGATCCTGTCGTAGAGACCGACGTAGGAGTCGGGGTCGTCGAGCTACGGCGTGCCGAGGAGAGTCACGTAGCTCGTGGCTGCTGCCGTCGCTCCGGCGACGCCCGGCGAGAAGCCCTCGGGGATGCCGTTCACGAACATGCGCGGACCCGGTCCCTCGTCATCTGCGCCGTCCCCTCCGGAGAGAAGCGCCATGACGGCCACTCCGAGCACGAAGCACGCGAGGAGGCCACACACGATCGGCCAGATGCGGCGTGGTCGCTCGTCGAACAACTGCGGGATGTCCCGGTTCGTCTGCCGGGGCAGTCTCGCCGCTCCGTTCCATCCCGAATCGAGGAGCCGGTCTGCATCGCCCACGCCGTCGACACCCTCCCCGGCGGGTGCGTCGTGACGTCCGTCGAGACCCGGCCCCGAGACTGGATCCGAGCCCGGATCCGATTCGTCCTCTGCGAACGAGAAGATCGGGATGAAATCGTCTTCGGTCTTCCGGCCCACCCGTGCCGCCTTTCCTGTCCGTCCCGCTCTCGATCGCGGCTCTCGCCCCCGTCGAGGTCCTGCCCTCTTGTCGTCTGGAAGTTAGCTTATTAGTATGCCCATTCCTAGGTCCAATGTGATCGGAGCTGAGATGAGCAACAGGCCGAATTGGGCAAGACTCCGGAGGATCGTCGTGGCAGCCGCCACGAGTGGGAGCCTCGCCGTGGTGGCGGCGTCCTCTCCCGCCATGGCTTCTGACGCCCCTCAGGCGCCCGCACCCGCCGTCGACGTTGCTGCGAGCGCGCCCGAGGAGCCCGCTCCCCCTGCCGACCCGCCAGTGCCCGAGCCGGCACCCCCGACAACACCCCCGACAACGACGCCCGAGCCCCCACCCGCACCAGCACCCGAACCGGTGCCCCCGACAACGGTGCCACCCACGACAGCGCCCCCACCGGTCCCGGACCTGCCCGAACCCGAACCGGCACCGGCACCCCCTACGATGCCCCACCCCGGCGACGACCCTGAAGCCATCCTCGATCCGGACCCGGTGAGCCCCGTCCTCAACGACCTGGTCCCTGCAGCTCCCCCGACTCCCCGTCCCGCCCGGCGGGAGGAGAACGACGACGAAGGCCGGTCCCAGCCCCCCCGGCGAGACGACGCGGCCGGCGAATCCGACGAAGCGCGTGACAATCCACCCGAGCCCGATCCTCCGGAGCCGACCGGAGCCGACCAGGTCGCACTGGGGGCGCTCGACGACACCGAATCGATCGCGACTCCGGGAGGCGGGGTCGGCGAAGTCCTCCACTGGCTCGGCGACGTCGACGCCTCGGGAGCCCTCGAGGACGCGCCCGGCAATCCACTCGTGATCGCAGCGGCGCTCGCCGAGGCCGGCGAGACGGAACCCGCGCTTCTCGGCAGTGGCAACGGGCCCATCCACTTTCCGAGCGCGCTCGAAACGCTTGTGACCGGTGATTCCTCGCTGGTCGAGCGGTGGGCGGGTTCGTGGGCCGCCGACCCGGAGGCCGGACAGGCCCGTGTGATCAGGTCCCTCCTCGACGAACACGGGGCCGACCCCTCATATCCCCACTCCGGAGACGGAGGGTCGCCCGGAGATGGTGCCGCCTGGAGGATCGTCGATGCGAACACCTCTGACGCCGACCTCGGCGGCACGATCGATTCCGTCTTCCCGGACTCCTGATCACAGGATCCGCCTCACACCCCGTTCCGAGACCCTGTAGGCGTACTCGGCTGCCACGGCCTGCCCGACCCTCTTGGTCGTGAAGAGCAGGGCAGCACCGGCCTCGCCGGCCCTGGAGAGCATGTGATCGACGATGGGGATCGCCGCCGAGAATGGAAGGTCGGCGTCGGGCTCGTCGATGACGACGAGCCTGGGACCGGGTTCCGAGTTCGTCGCGAACGCGGCGTCGAGCATCTCGACCCGTGTCCCGGGCCGGGCGCCGGGATCGACACCGACTCGCAGCACGTCCGCCGTCGAAAGACCGAGGCATCCCGTAGACCCCATCACCCATTCCGTCGCAGCACGAAGCTCTACTCCACGGGCGCCCCACAGGGCGACACTGCAGCCGCTGCGAATCGCGCCGCCCAACCC
>QWHP01000272.1 GCA_021404985.1 Actinobacteria bacterium ATB1 | reverse complement strand
GACCTTCTTCGATGCCGGTGACGTCCAGGCAAACGGGTTCCAGGTTGTCGAGGACGACCGTCTTGGCCGTACCTTCACGGAGACAGGGGCCAGCTACATGGGCTTCGCAGTCTCTGCACTCATGGCCACGGGCGTCGCGGATGCTCCGTTCTACGGCGTGGCATGCACGGGGGACGGATCTTTCACCATGAACCCCCAAGTCCTCATCGACGGCCTGGCGATCGGGGCGACGGGCACCATCGTCCTGTTCGACAACAGGCGAATGGGCGCGATCTCGTCCCTCCAGCGGGCCCAGTACGGGCGGGACTGGGCAACGTCGGACCATGTCCCGGTCGACTATCTGGCATGGGCTCGTTCGGTCGCAGGGGTGTCGGCGTTCGACGGGGGTCGCTCACCGGAATCCCTCTGCCAGGCCCTTGACGCCGCGCGCGAGAGTGGCGGGCTGTCCCTTGTCCACGTCCCCGTCTACTTCGGAGACGATCCCCTCGGGGGCCTCGGTGCCTGGGGCGACTGGAACGTCGGGAACTGGGTGGAGTCCGTGCAGGAACGCATACACGGGACGGGCATGTGACGTCGGCAGCGGTGCCGAACCAGCTTCTCATCGGGGGACGATGGTGCGAGTCAGCGACTGGGGAGCGCCTGGCCGTCATCGACCCCGCAACCGGCCGGGAGGTCGACTCGGTGCCGGTTGCGGCAAGGTCAGACCTCGACGAGGCCCTTCGTGTCGCTGCCTCTGCGTGGGGGGACTGGCGCGAAGTCGACGTGTGGACGAGATCTGCCGTCCTGAGGCGTGCGGCCGAGCTCGTGCGCGAGAGGGCGGAGCCTATCGCTGAGACGATGACACAGGAGCAGGGCAAGCCCCTTGCCGAGGCGCGTTCCGAGGTCGGAGCTGCGGCCGACCAGTTCGACTGGTACGCCGACGAGGCACGCCGCATGTACGGGCGGCTCGTCGACGGACATTCGAGGGCCAACCGCCTCATGGTCATGCGCCAACCCGTGGGTCCGGTTGCGGCGTTCACACCGTGGAACTTCCCTGCTCTGCTCCCGGCCCGCAAGCTCGCGCCCGCGATCGCGGCCGGGTGCTCCGTCATCCTCAAACCGGCGGAGGAGGCTCCCCGCACTGCCATGCACATCGCCGTGGCTCTCCAGGACGCCGGCCTCCCCGATGGCGTACTTGGTATCGTCACGGGCCACCCGGCCGAGATCAGCGAGCACCTGATCGCTTCCGACGTGATCCGGAAGGTGACCCTCACGGGATCGGTCCCTGTCGGGCGGCGGCTCCTGCACCTTGCCGCGGACGGGATCAAGTCGGTCTCGATGGAGCTCGGCGGTCATTCACCCCTCCTCGTGTTCGCCGACGCCGACGTCGAGGAGGCCGCCGAGGTCGCAGCACGGGGGAAGTTCAGGAACAGCGGCCAGGTATGCATCTGTGCGAGCCGGTTCTTCGTACAGGACGAGATCGCCGCCGATTTCACGGAGGCCTTCGTGGAGGTTGCGCGGGGACTTCGTCTGGGGCCCGGAGACGATCCGGCCACGGAAGTCGGGCCATTGTCCAACGAGCGCCGGCTGCTTGCCGCCGAGAGACTCGTGGCCGATGCTGTCGGGAAGGGAGCGCATGTCGTTCTCGGCGGACGCCGTCCAGAGAACATGCCCGAGAAGCTCGCAGGAGGCTTCTGGATCGAACCGACGGTCCTCGTCGACGTGACGCAGGACATGGCGATCATGTCCGAGGAACCGTTCTGTCCGGTCGCTCCGATCGTCACGTTCGCGGACTTGGAGGACGGGCTCGCCAAGGCGAACGACACACCGTACGGTCTCGCCGGCTACGTGTTCACGAACGACACGCGCACGGCCTTCCTCGTCGCCGAGGGCCTCGAAGTCGGGATGGTGGGCGTGAACAACGTCGTCATCGCAACCGCCGAGGCGCCGTTCGGAGGTGTCAAACAGTCGGGAGTCGGCCGCGAGGGAGGCGCCGAGGGGATCGACGCCTACCTCGAGACCAAGTACGTCAACGTTCGCCTCTGACGCCTGCCTTCGAGAGTGGACTGCCGGCTACGGTGCCGTCGTGGTGGTCGTCGGCGGTGGGTTCTCGGTGACTGTCGCCCACTGGGTGGCGGTCTTGGCGCCGTTGCCGATGGCGATCAGCTCGACCGTGTTCACGGCCTTGTCGCAGGGGATCTGGAGAGTGGTCGTGCCGCTTGCCGGGAGACCGCATGCCGTCTGCTGGTTGTCCACCTCGATCGAGACGGAGTTCGTGTTCGCCGTGCTCCATGCCGCGGTCACGGGCTTGGATCCTCCACCGGAGCAATCGATCGTCTGTGGGCTCACGATGAACTGGCGGATGGTGGACCCCTGAAGTGTCGATCCGGTCAGGTCCGCACCGGTCGGGTCGATGGCCGTGAGGTCCTTGCGCTCAGGTCCTGATCCGCGAGATCGGCGTTCTTGCAGTCCGCCAGGGCTCGGGAGTGCACGTGGCGGTCGCCTCTCCCTTCGTCGTGGTCGTCGACTCGGCTTTGTCGTCACGACCACAGGCACAAAGGCAGGGCGAGCGTGGTCAGCAGGACGACACAGGGGACTAGGCGTTTCATGGCACCTCCTCGGAACAGCCCGATGAGATTGGGCCCTCTGCGGGGGCCCTCAGGCCACGACGGTCGTCAGGTCGTCCCCGAAGACGATCTCGCCGTCGAAGTGGGCCGCAGCCTGCGAAACCCACTCATCCTCGGTGCCGGGTATCGGAAGTGGAGCCTGGTGGGTGAGAACGAGTGTGCGGACCCCAGCCCGGGTGGCCGTACGACCGGCATCCTCGAGGTCTGAGTGGTAGTCGAGAATGTCCTTGAGCCGGGGGATCTGGAGGGCCTCGACCTGGTCACGCCTGATGACCGTCTGCACGTAGATGTCCGCTCCCGCGCAGAGCCGGTCCAGTCCTTCACACGGCTTCGTGTCCCCGGCGATGACGACGGAGCCCTCGGCGGTCTGG
The DNA here is from genome assembly GCA_021404985.1 of Actinobacteria bacterium ATB1. Lineage (GTDB taxonomy): Bacteria > Actinomycetota > Acidimicrobiia > UBA2766 > UBA2766 > QWHP01. Next base: position 4,161 of record QWHP01000272.1, on the reverse strand, counting down.
ATGCGATACCCGACCGTGGGGTGGACCGGCCTGTGCTCGGTCGGCGCGGCACCGATCCTCAACCCACCGCTCTCGATCACGGTCCCCTCGGCGGTCTCGGAGACCTCGACGGCCGGGTCCCAGCCGAGGTCGGCATGGTGGGTCCGCCTCCACTCGATGTCCTGTGCGAGCATGGTGAGGGTCCGTTCCACGAGGAGAGCGGTACCGGGCGGTCCGTACACCTGGATCTCGGCTGGGGCAAACTGTCGTGTCCAGGAGGTGGTGATCACGTCGTTGAGATCCGTCGTGTGATCCGAGTGCAGATGGGTCAGCAGAATCGCCTCGAACTGGGATGCGTTCACCCCCGCTGCAGCGGCTCGCATCAGGACTCCACGTCCCGCATCGAAGAGGAAGTTCCTCGACCCTGCCCTCACCAAGGTGGCAGGGCCCGCACGATTCGGGTCGGGCAACGGTGTGCCGGTCCCGAGGAGCGTCACCGAAAGCGCCACCTGCATCCCCCTGTCCGACGTCTCGGCCGCCCACTATACGTCCTGCGGGCGAGTGTTCCGGAGGACACGGTCGGACAGCCTCGCCCAGCACAGCCCGAGTTCGATCGTGATCGGTGTTCGTCATGGCGGACCAGATGTGCACCGTCGCTGCTGCGAACCAGCATTCGCCCTCCCATCCGGCTCTGTCCAGGTCGAGGAGGGCCTCGTCGAGCTCGCGCAGCGCCGGCGTCGGATCCATTCGTTCACCTGTGAACATGGCGGCAGCGGCTGTGATGCGACGGCAGTCTCCCCCTCGTGATGAACCCGACCGCGCTCATGCAGGGGTCGCGCGGCATGCCGTCGAGCGTCCGTACTGCGCGGTCTCGACGGTCACTGCGAGGTTGCCCTTCCACATGAAGTGCTCGGCGAGGATCGTGTCCAGCCACCACCTCAGCTCGTACGTGCCGACCTCGTAGCGGAGCCCTTCGATGATCGTCAGGTCGGAGGTGTCGACGTGGACGGCGGCATCCTGGTCGGCAATGCGAAGGACGAGAGTGTGATCTGCGGGCGGAAGCGATCCGACAGCCTCTCTGAGGGCTGCGAACTCGCCGCGGGCCAAAAGACCGTGCACGTTCGTTCTCGAGGACCGAGGCCGCTTCGGTTGTGAGGTCCTCAGCGAGTAGCCTCTCGCACTCGTGCGGCATCGACGTCTTCCGACAACGACCGCGGTCGACATCGACACCAGAGCTTCTCGAGAAGGCTCGTCAGTCGGCTCAGGCTCACGCGGCCGGTCCTAGAGGATTGGCCCAGCGCACACCCGGAAAACGGCCGAAGTCGGTATCGGCAGAGCAGATCTCGGCTCCGTGCTCGACAGCCAACGCCGCGAGATGCGCGTCGGTGGTGACGTTGCCTGCCGTACCGAACGGTTCTATGAGCCCGCGCAGAACGGCCAAGTGCCGCTCGGTGGGTCCGACGACGACAGCGCAGGGCTGGGCGAGCCAGCTCTCCACGATGTCGAGAGCTTCCCCGGGCGCGAACGGCCGGGCGAAGATCTGGGCCTTGGTCGAGAGCCTGATGAAGGCCGAACCACAGAAGCGCTCGTGCGTGGTGCGGCGACTCTTGGTCGACTGCGTACAGGAGCAGGTTGACGTCGGGGATCTTCACTTGCGGAGTTCGAGTTTGTGGATGATCTCTTCGTCCTCGAGCGCTGCGGCGAGCTGGAGTGCTTTCGTCAGATCCACGTTCGGTCTCAGCCCCAGCGCACGCGTCGGTAGCCGATAGGGGCGTGCACCTCCCCGCTCGGCCGCGAGGCCCGCGCGAACAGCGCTGTTGAGGACGGCTTTGAAGGAAAGACCGCGACTTCGGGCCATCTGTTTGAGCTGTGCGACGACATCCGGGTCGAGCATTACTGTTGTGCGCATGAGGGCATCATAGCAGTCTCTGTAATGCTGTCATGATGCCACGCCGGATCGCGCATCCGTGCTCGTCCCAGACTGCTACGAGACTCGAGTAGAACGGAACCTTCCAACGAAACCCTCGTGCCGCGGTCGAACGAATTCGTGTCGGCCATGTAGAGCGCCAGACCCCTCTCCTGAAGAGCTCGAGCACTTGGAGGGTGTCGGCTCACTCGAAATCCCAGGACGCGAGGATCTTCTCGGCGACGTGCATGTCTGTCGCCCGGATCATGAACTGGGGGTTGACGCCGAGGTTGCGCGGGAACGGTACGGAGTCGGCGATCCAGAGGTTCTCGAGCGCCCGCAAGCGGGCGCTGTTGGGTGCCGGGGACGCGGGTGATCGCTCGATGTGAGCAGTGTGACCCCTGCGGCCAGCCCCGCCTCTGGGAGAGCGACACGTACCGGGTCGGCGGCCACAAGGTGCGTCGCATCGGACCCGAACACGACCCAACGACCGTCCGCGCTGATGTCAGGCTCGAAGCACCAGAGATTAAACGACATCGACGGAACGCCACTGGGTTTTCCTACACCAGGGCGATGCCTCCGCGCATCATGAGTGTTCAAAGCCACGCTCAAGGCCCCGTGACGCCAGCTACAAGGCAAGAACGTCCAGACAGTCCTCGACGTGCTCAACCCGATCATTCGAGGCTGGGCACGGTACTACCGGGGCGTCGTGTCGAAGGAGATCTTCGGCTGGCTCGACGACTGGATGTTCAACCGTGCCTTCCTCTGGGCAAGACGGATACACCCACGCAAATCGTGGACGTGGCGCAGCGCACGCTACTGGGGGCAACTCAAGCCTTCCTCGTCGAACCGCTGGATCTTCGGCGACAAGACAACAGGACGCTACCTCCTGTCGTTCGCGTCAGCACCGATCGGCCGGCACGTCATGGTCAATGGGTCAGCTTCACCGGACGACCACGACCTGGCCGACTACCGGAACAACACCGACAACGCAAGGTCACCGATCTTCCCGGCCGCTGGCAGCAACTCGCGCGCCGCCAACACGGCGTCTGCCCGAACTGCCAGCTCACCCTCTTCAACGACAAAGAACTCCACGTACGCACACCACGCCGCCACACCACCGAGATGCCCAGCCGTCTCGTGCGCCGAATCTGCAACCACCCCGCAACACCGGGGCTTCCTGGAAGCGACACAGCCTGCTTGAGCCGTGTGCCGGGAAACTGGCACGCACGGTTCTGAGGGGGGCATGGGGCCGTACGGCCCCATGCCTACCCGACTCCGCCCTCTCGAATCCAACTATCTCTGACCGATCGCGCCAGCGTCCGAACCAAGTGGCGAGCAGGGGGTCGAGAAGTTGCAGCGAAAGCCTGGCCACTTCGCGGAAGGATTCGTGGGAGTTCCTCATGTCGGGAGGACCGTGCTCGGCTTCGGTATCGAGCAATTGACGGACTCGGGCACGAGCGAGGCGCGTGCCGGCTTCGTCCACGTCATTCCCAATTCGACGGCGATGGCTTGAGCGGTCCGTCCTGTGACGACCAAGCTCCACGCGCTCTGCGTGTGGGCAAGGGGAAGGACGTCGACGTCACCGTTGGATGGGTCCACGGCGGCGGCGTCTTGGAGGATTGACGGGGACTCACTCTTGAGCTCGTCGATGCGAATAGCGCCGTGCTCTGGAAACATCTAGGATCCATTCCCTTCTCGCGGATCACGGGTACAGGAATTCCACGATGCGTGGCGAAGCAACCCCGATGGGGTGACTTGGCAACAAGGACACCCGAGGCTGCGGCAGCAACTCGGGGTCCGGAGCGAACGGGAGGCCGCAGGTGGGGCTCTTGGAGCTGGAGCGGGTATCCAAGACCTACAGCACGGGGACACAAGAGGTCTTCGCGCTCGCAAGTGTCTCCCTCAGGGTCGAGCCCGGCGAGTTCGTCGTCGTCACGGGACCCTCGGGTTCGGGTAAGTCCACCCTCCTCCACGTCGCCGCAGGACTCGAGGAGCCCGATGAGGGTTCGGTCGATTTCGACGGAACAGACCTCTATTCCATGTCGGAGAAGCGGCGTCTGCAGCTGCGCCGCAACGATCTCGGTTTCGTCCACCAGTTCTTCAATCTGCTTGCGCCCCTCACGGCGGTGGAGAACGTTGCCTTGCCCCTTGTGCTTGCCGGAGTGCATCCGGACGACGCCCAGGGGGAAGCCCGCGGCCTCCTCGCTGCCCTCGGTCTGGGTGACAGGCTCGATCACAAGCCGGCCGAGCTGTCCGGCGGACAGCAGCAGAGG
>QWHP01000271.1 GCA_021404985.1 Actinobacteria bacterium ATB1 | reverse complement strand
CAGGCCCATCCTGAGCTGGAACGCTGGCTGGACGAGATCACCCGCTCCGGCCTGCTGCGCCGTGTGGCAGGAGACGACCCTGGTCCGCTCCTGACGTCCGTGCTAGACGTCGTCGGGACCCTGCCGCTTGATCCCGTCCGGCCCCTGCCCGAGGCTGCGATCCTGCTCGTGGGGGCGAGCCACGCTCTTGACCACGGGGCGCCGCACGGGACACTGGTCCTGCGCGCTATTGCCGCTCTGCGCGGCGAGGCCCCGCCCGCCAACGCAGAGGCACGCCGCAGCCTGTGGGAGCGTGTCGGCGTGGTCTGCGACGACCTGTCCTGCGACGTGCTGGTCCTCAACATCCCCTGGCCGGACCGCAGCCTCGTCGCGCGCACGCTCACAGCGCATGCGGTGGCGGGAGAGCCGCTCCGTCTCACACTTCGACAGGTCAATGCCCTGCGCGAACAGTCGCCGCACGCACTCGCCGAGGTGTTCGTCGCCGAGAACCCCGCAGTCCTCTCTGCGGCGAGCGCCGCCCACGGGCCGGAGGCCGCAGCGATGGTCTGCACGAGTGGGATGCCGACAACCGCCGCCCTGCGCCTCCTCAATTGCCTTCGCGACTCCGGCACTGCGATCCGTTACCACGGCGACTTCGACTGGGCCGGGATCCGCATCGCCAATACAGTGCACGAAGCGGTCGGTTTCATGCCGTGGCGCTTCGGCACCTCCGACTACTGCAGCGCCGTTACCGACAGGGCGTCCCGGGTTCCGTTGTCCGGCAACCCCGTCGATGCGGTGTGGGATGGCGAGTTGGCGGAAACGATGGCCCGGGCAGGTTGCGCCTTGGAAGAGGAGGAAGCGCTCTCCGTCCTCCTCGCCGACGTCGGCCCGACGTCATTGGGAAAGTGACATGCCGGGAAGGGCGTGCTCGCCGGCACCCGGCAGGATGTGGGCAGCCTTGCCGACGGTCAGCGTCGGTCCCGCTGCCCACATGACAAATTCTCCGCATGTGGGTGCGATTTGGCGTCGGCAGACGTCGGTAATCCTGCCCACATGGTCGGGCGTGGTGGCCGGCGGTGCTCCCTGTCCTTGTGGGCCTCTCAGCCCGGGAGCCTATCTTGGTCAGGTGACCAGGACGATCGTACGCACCGTCGACACGTCGCTCACCCCGTTGTCTGCTCCGTCGGGAGGATGAGGATGCTCCAGTACATGGGCTCGTCGTCGTATTGGCACGAGACCTCACGTCATGTGCCCGACCCTGCTCTCGCCGGACGCCACGACGTCGACGTCGCGATCGTCGGCGGCGGATACACAGGCCTCTGGACCGCATACCAGCTCCGCGAAGCGGAGCCCTCGATGAAGATCGCCGTCATCGAGCGCGAGATGATCGGCTTCGGTGCGAGCGGCCGCAACGGTGGCTTCGCGATGACACTCCTCGACATGAGCCTGGCCCACCTTCGCAGGAACCGCGGTGACGCCGCAGCGAAGGCCGCGCACGAGGCGGTGGCGTCCTCCGTGCGCGAGATGGGCGAGACCATCGCAGTGCACGGTATCGACTGCGAGTGGAAGCACGGTGGGCTCATGGTCGTCGCCACCAACAACGGCCAGCAGGCGCGCATCGACGCCGACCTCGAGGCCGCCGAGGCGCTGGGCCTCGAGGGTTTCACACGGCTGTCCCGCGACGAGACACAGGCCGAGGTGCATTCCCCCACCTACGTCGGGGGACTGCGCGAGGACCACTGTGCCGTCCTCCACCCGGCGAAACTCGCCCGTGGACTGGCCAAGGTGGTCGGGAAGCTCGGCGCCACGGTCTTCGAGGGCACCTCTGTCGACGCGATCGAGGAGGCGGGCGACAAGATCCACGTGACCTGCCCCAAGGGTGACGTGTACGCGGATCAGGTGGTCCTCGCGACGAACGCGTGGGCGAGACAGTCCCCTTGGTTCAAGCGCAAGGTCACCCCCCTGTACACGTACATCGCCATGACCGAGCCTCTGAGCGACGAGCAATGGGCATCGGTCGGGTGGGACAGCCATTGCGGCATCGAGGACAAGCGCAACTTCGTCCACTACTACCGGCGGACACTCGACGGCCGGATCCTGTGGGGTGGCAGCGACGGGATCATCCACTACGGCGGCAAGATCGCACCGCGCTTCGACCGGAACACGGCCATCCTCGAGCGACTCACCGGCACCTTCCGGGAGACCTTCCCCCAACTGGGCGACGTGCGCTTCACGCACCACTGGGGCGGTCCCGTCGCGATCACCGTGAACTTCCTCCCGATGTTCGGCACGCTCCTCGAAGGGCGGATGCACTACGGGCTCGGCTACAACGGTCATGGGGTCGCACCCAGCCACACCGGTGGGAAGATCCTCTGCGACAAGGTGCTCGGGAAGACGAGCGAGCTCACCGAGCTCTGCTTCGTCGACTCCAAGGAGCCGACCCTGCCGCCGGAGCCCCTGTGCTGGATCGGTGCCGAGATCACACGGAGATCGCTGCTGCGCCAGGACGCCCAGTTCGCCGAGAACAAGGCAAGTGCGGAGATGGACCCGCTCCTTCTGCGGGTCATGAAGAAGCTCGGCTGACAGGGCGAACCCGTCCGGGGAAGCCGATCGAAAAGGGCTTCGGTTCACCCACGAACCGCGCCGGTTCCTCCAACCCACCCAGTCGACGCGGCATCCGATGTCCGGTCGCGGCCACGCGAGCCCGAAAGGGGTCGAGTGGCTGTCGCCCACACCCGCCGGTGACGTGGTCTTCGGCGACTTGGGCTGCATGGTGTCCGTGAACGGTCCCACCGACCGCGCCCCGATGTCCCTCACCCCTCGGCACAACTCACGTCCCGCACGGCTGGGATGCCGCCAGCCGCTTCAGCCGTCCTCGTCGCCGGCTCGGCCCCGCCTCCAGTAACCCCGGACGATCGCCCGGCTCCGCGCCAAGCCGACCTCGTCGAAGAGGTACCGGCGGATCCGCTGCACGGCAGCCGCCTCTCCGGCCGCCCACACCTGCACACCGTCGGGCAAGCTGGCGGCCCGGACCGCTTCGAAGAGCGCTGCGCCGGGTTCCATGTCGGGCTCCGCGACACGCCAGCGGACAGCCGTCCGGGGACCGACCGGGAGATCGACCCGGGCGGATTCGTTGCGCACCTCGATCAGGACGTGAACATCGGTGACCTCGGCGAGCGCCGGCAGGAGAACGGAGATCGCCGGCAGGGCCGACTCGTCGCCCGCCACCAACCAGGCGGACGCACCCACGTCGACCGTGGTGCCCCTTCCGGTACCCGACACCGCCGCCGGCGTGCCCTGCCCCGCGCCTTGCGCCCACACCGTCAGCGGCGAGACACCGTGAAGCACGATCTCGACGTCGAGCTCCAGGCCATCAGGATCGAACCGCAGTGGGGTCAATGTTCGTATCCGCGGCCGGGACCCGTCGGCGGCCCGGAACTCGTTGCCGCTCCAGGCCGGCACCTCGACGTCGGTGCCGCCCTCCTCGGGCAGGAGGAGGCGCAAGCTGGCGGCGGGCAGTCCGGGATCGAATCCCTCCAGCTCGGAGCCGGTGAGCGTGACACGGACCAGGTACGGGCTGCGAGGCTCTTTCCGAACGACCTCCACACGGCGAAACGGTGGGGGCTCGCGGCGGACACGGGTTCCAGGCACGGATCCGAAGGTACCTCGGAGAAGTCACCCCCATCCTGTGGACCCGGGAATCGCCGCAGCAGATCTGCCCTCTCGAGGGCGGAACCCAACCGGAACGCCCCGAGGCCCCAGGGACGACGGTTTTCGAGGGTTCACCCTGCCCACTCCTCGATGGCCGTGAAGGTGTCGAAATCCTGCACGGCGGTCACGGCACGGGAGAGGTTTGCCTCGGTGATGGCCTGTCCGTAGTTGTCGGGCGGACAGATGAGCCACCCGATGACCAAGCCCCACAGGGCGGCGGAGCGGCATCGCTCGAGCGCCGTGGACGGGGACGAAACTCCGTCCACGCCGGCTGCAGCCAACTGGTCGAGGTATTCGGACAGCAGGTCGAGTTGATGGGCGCGGCGGACGCCAGTCTCGAGCGCGGTGACCATCAGGTAGGTGACGTCGTGCGCCCAGCTGCCGCGCATCATCAACTGCCAGTCCAACAGGCCCCACGACCACCGGGGAGGCCCGGCCGCTGCCGGGGTCCCACCGCGATGGCCCAGTGCCGTGAGCGCGATCGCGTCGTGATGCGGTGCGAGCAGAGGGATGACGCTTTGCCACATCGTCTCGCTCCCCGTCACGCCGTGCAGCAGGACGAGCGGTTCGCCGCGACCTTGTCTGATCAAGTCTTCCTCCCGTCTTGCGGACCGAGACTACGCATGACCCCAGACCCCCAGTCCACAGGGTGGGCAGCGCGTCCGGGTGGTGAACCGAACGCCACGGTTCCGGGCCCCCGGCTGGAGGTCAGAGGTCAAGATGGCTTCCAGCGCTCGGAACCCCTACGTGCCGCCGGCACACTGCATCGCGTCCGGGATGCGAACCTCGACACCGATCGAACCGGGCAGGGTTGATCAGTCGTTTGCACCATCTGCGGCCACCCATGTGACCGCAGCGTCCCGTTCGGAA
>QWHP01000270.1 GCA_021404985.1 Actinobacteria bacterium ATB1 | reverse complement strand
CGCGTCCGGCCGGATCGTCGAAGTCGAGGCATATGCCGGACAGGGTGCGGACGACTGCAGCCACGCCCATCGCAGCGAGACCCGGCGCAACAGGACCATGTACGGTCCCCCAGGCCGCTTGTACGTCTACTTCACGTACGGGATGCATTGGTGTGCGAATGTGGTCGCCCATCCGGCTGGTGAGGCAGGCGCCGTCCTGCTCCGTGCGCTGGAGCCGATCGAGGGTGTGGAGCTGATGCGCAGGCGGAGGCGAGTCGAGGATGAGCGCCTGCTCTGCTCGGGCCCTGCCCGTCTCACGCAGGCCTTGGGGATCGGCGGCCGCGACGACGGCAGACCGCTCGTCTCGAAGAGCCTCTGCCTTCTCCCCGGCGAGAAACCCGAGCACGTGGTCGCCGGCCCGCGGGTCGGCGTACGTGGCGAGGCGGCGTCGCGCCCTTGGAGGTTCTGCGAGGAGGGCTCGGTGTGGCTGAGCCGTCCGGCGGGGGCCAGGCCCGGGCGGTAGCGTCATACGATGCGAGCCGTGGTCCTGATGAAACAGGTGCCCGACCTGCGTGCGGGTTCCGTTGGCCTGCGTGAGGACGGCACGATCGACCGTGCGTCTGCCTCGACGACAACGAACCCTGCCGATCTCCATGCGCTCGAGGCGGGACTCCAGCTCGCCGAGGAGGTCTGGGCGATGTCCATGGGGCCGCCGCAGGCCGAATCGACCCTGCGCGAGGCCCTGTCACTCGGAGCGGACGGAGGAGTGTTGCTCTGCGACCGGGTATTCGCCGGCTCGGACACGTGGGCAACGGCCAACGTGCTCGCAGCGGGGATTCGGCACCTCGGAGAGATCGATCTCGTCCTGTGCGGGACGTCAGCGCTCGACGGAGAGACGGGCCAGGTGGGGCCGCAAGTCGCCGAGCGTCTCGGGCTACCGCAGGCGACCGGATGCGAGGCGATCGAGGACCGGGATGACAGCGTCGAGGTGCGCCGTATTGTGGAGGGCGGGTTCGAACGACTGGCCGTACCACTCCCTGCCGTCCTGACAGTGGCGGAGACCGGCTTTCAACCCAGGTATGCGACGCTGCCCGGCCGCCGACGAGCTGCAGCGGCTGAAGTCACGGTGTGGACGGCGGCGGACATCGGATTGGGGTCCGAGCTCGCTGGCCTCGAGGCGTCTCCGACGAAGGTGGCGCACATGCGTCCAGTCCCCGTGGCCCGCACGACCTGCCGGGTGGTGGGGGAGGGGATCTCGCTGGAAGAGCTCGCCGCCGAGATCATCGCTGTGGTCCGTGGAGGAGGGACCCGCTCTGACAAGGTTTTACAGGCCGAAGAACAGACCGGCGCGATGCAATCGGCGGCCCCCAGCCACGGCGGTGACATATGGGTCGTCTGCGAGTTCGTCGATGGTGAGCTGGGCGTGCCGTCGCGTGAGCTGCTTTCGAAGGCCCTGGACCTCGCCCGGGGGACAGGTGGCCGAGTGGTGGCTGCCTGTCTCGGTGCCGGCATTGCGGCAGCCGCACGCAGCGCCGGTGAGTTCGGCGCTGACGAGGTCCTCGTAGCCGACGACGTCTTGCTCGACCCCTACAGATGCGAGCCCTTCGCACGGGTCTTGACAGACGCGATCCGAGGACGGCGACCGGACGTGGTCCTCTTCAGTGCTACGACGACGGGTCGTGACCTGGCACCGCGCATGGCTGCGGCCCTCGACACCGGTCTCGCAGCTGATTGCACGGACCTTCGGGTCGCCGACTGGCAGCGGCGTGGGGAGACGTACCGGCACCTACTCCATCAGGAACGACCGGCGATGAGCGGTTCAGTCGTCGCGACGTGCGTCTGTCCCGAGAGCCGTCCGCAGATGGCGACCGTACGCCCCGGGATGTTCTCACCCCTCCCGAGGCCAGGCCGTGGGGAGGTGACGGCACTTCACGTCGAGCTCGGCCCTTCCGACCTGCGTGTGGAGGTGCTGGAGCGGTCCGTACAGCGCGGTGAGGTGGCACTGGCGGATGCCGACGTGGTCGTGGCCGGCGGTGCGGGTTGCGATTCCGCGAGCTGGCATCTCGTCGAGGACCTGGCCGCTGCGATCGGAGGCCGCGTAGCGGCATCGCGAGGCGCGGTCGAGGCGGGTCTGGCACCTCGCTCGGTCCAGGTGGGGCAGACGGGGTCCAGTGTCGCGCCTCGCCTCTACGTGGCGTGTGGGATCAGCGGCGCATTGCAGCATGTCGTAGGGATGCGACGCGCCGGCACGGTCGTGGCGGTGAACCGCGATGCAGACGCCCCCATCTTCTCGTTCGCCGACTACGGGATCGTCGGTGACGTGCGTGACGTGCTCCCCCGCCTCGCAGGGTCTCTGGAGGCCCTTGGCTAGATTCCGCCCGATGGGCGACTTCCCACCCGTAGAGGAACAGCTCGAGCTGCTGCGACGCGGTCTTCACGACGAGCTTCCCGCTGAGGGTCTGCGCGTGAAGCTCGAGGCTTCCGCTGCGACCGGCAGGCCTCTGCGAGTGAAGCTCGGTGTCGATCCGACAGCGTCGCGGGTCCATCTCGGTTGGGCTGTCGTGCTTCGCAAGCTCCGCCAATTCCAGGATTGCGGCCACACGGCCGTGCTGATCCTCGGGACTTTCACCGCGCAGGTGGGCGACCCGTCAGGAAAGTCCCAGACCCGCAAGCGACTCTCGGCCGAGCAGGTCGAGAAATACGCGGACCAGTGCATCGGCGTCCTACGCCAGATCCTCCTCCCCGAACGGCTCGAGATCCGCCCCAATCACGAGTGGCTGGGCTCGATGGACATGGCAGCGGTGCTCGGGCTCGCCACTCACGCGACGGTGGCGCAGATGCTCGAGCGCGACGACTTCGCCAAGCGTTTCGCCTCGCAGAAGCCCATCTCCCTGATCGAGTTCCTCTACCCGCTCCTGCAGGCGAAGGACTCTGTGGTGGTCGGGGCAGATGTCGAGCTGGGTGGGACCGACCAGACCTTCAACAACCTCATGGGCCGTCACCTGCAGCATGCGGTGGGCGAGGAACCGCAGGTGGTGTGCACCGTCCCCCTTCTCGTCGGGACCGACGGGACCGAGAAGATGAGCCAGAGCCTCGGCAACGGGATCTTCATCGACGACCCACCGAACGAGATGTTCGGGCGTCTCATGTCGATTCCCGATCCGCTGATCGTCGACTACGCACGCCTTGCCGCATGGAGGCCCACCGCTGAGGTGGAGGCCCTGGCCGCGGGCCTCGCCGGGGGTACAGTCCATCCGAACGCGGCGAAGCGAGAGATGGCAGGGCAGGTGGTAGATCTCTACCACGGGCTGGGGGCGGGGAAGGAAGCAGAGGCGTCCTTCGATCGACAGTTCAAGGAGCACCAGATCCCCGAGGACGTGCCTGCCTTCGCCCTCGCTGTCGCCAGCACCGGTATCGTCGAACTGGTGGCGTCCGCTTTCGGGGTGTCCAAGGGGGAAGCACGACGCCTGATCGGACAGGGCGGGGTCAGGCTCGACGGAGAGCGAGTCGACGACGCAGATACGGTCTGGGAGGCGGCAAGGCTCGACGGCAGAGTGCTGCAGGCCGGGAAGCGGCGCTTCGTTCGTATCGAGACCGTGGTATAGTTGGCGTCCCGGCGGCTGCCCCGTCCCGGAACGAGTCCGAATCGATCCAACTGATCTACCTGGGACTCTTCTTGACGGTGCACCGGACGGGTGGTAGATTGGCAAGCCGCTCCGGAACGGACCAGCCCCAGAGGCCGATTCTCTCCGGAGTGATCGAAAGACCAACGAGCCGGTTCCAGCCGACGAAGGGGTCCACAAGGAGACGTCGAGGGCGAAGCGCACATCAACAGCGCCCACAGCCGCCCTCGGGGCGGCTTCTTTGTGCCCCCGGTCGTGACGACCCGGAGAGGTGGCTTCGAGGAAGATTTCCGGTCGAGAAGGGGAAGCGCCTGCCGAGGCGGGTGGCCCCCGGAACCGACGGCCGCACCTTGAAATCGGGATATGTCGGAAAAACGTCGAATGTCCGGCGAACGGTGGCCACCCGTGCACAGGTGCACGGGTCGAGCTTCCGGCGCCGGAAGTGCGAGGCGTCCTGCAAACGATGTCGCCTCCGGGCGACGTCCGCCGCAGGACGAACACTCGACCAATTCATCTGGATACAGACAACGCGTCTGAACCAGCCGCCGACCGAAGGCATGGCCACTCGGTCGGCATACTTTCCAGAATTGAGATACGCCCTCCGCCGCAAGGTGGGCGGCTGTCCCGGTTCTTCAACGGAGAGTTTGATCCTGGCTCAGGACGAACGCTGGCGGCGTGCCTCATACATGCAAGTCGAGCGGGGTCCATCTTGGAGTAATCCTTGAGAAGACCTAGCGGCGAACGGGTGAGTAACACGTGACCAACCTGCCCCGAACACTGGGATAAGCCCGGGAAACTGGGTCTAATACCGGATACCCTCCTTGGATCGCATGTTCCTTGGAGGAAAGGTCCGCTGGTTCGGGATGGGGTCGCGGCCTATCAGCTAGTTGGTGAGGTAATGGCTCACCAAGGCAACGACGGGTAGCTGGCCTGAGAGGGTGATCAGCCACACTGGGACTGAGACACGGCCCAGACTCCTACGGGAGGCAGCAGTAGGGAATATTGCG
>QWHP01000269.1 GCA_021404985.1 Actinobacteria bacterium ATB1 | reverse complement strand
TGGGGAAGAACCGGTGCCCGGCCGCGGTGCGCAGCAGCTGGCGGAGCTCCTCCTCGGTGAGCGACACGCCCTCGACCCGCTGCAGCGACCGCTGCTTGGGGGCGCGGGCCACGAGGGCGACGTTGCGGGTGACGAGCCCGCGGCGGTGAGCGTCGGTGAGCGCGCCGCGGATGAGGAGGTGGATCTCATAGACGGTCTTCGGTGCGAGGCCACGGCCCGTCTCCGGGTGCAGCAGCACGTCGTAGAGCGCCTCGATCTGCTGGTAGCGCAGTCGCCGGATGCTGATCCGCCCGAGCGCCGGGAGGACGTGGAGGTGCACGTTGCGCTCGTAGCCCCGGTAGGTGCTGGTCGCGAGGTGCAGCTTCTTGGCCGGCAACCACTGGCTGGTCAGGTAGGCGCCGAAGGTCAGGGACCGCACCGCGCCCAGGCGCGCGTTCTCCTCGGCGGCCAGCTTCGCGGCGAGCCGCTCCGCCTTGACCCGGTCGGTGCCGGCCGGATGCCACCTGCGGCGTTCCTTGCCCGTCACCGGATCCCGGCCCTCGTAGATCACCGCGTAGAACCGGCCTCGGCGCTGTGCGACGTATCCCTTCATGGTGTGCCTCCTTCAGGCGTGGTCCCGGTGGTCGGGACCTCGGAGGAACAATCGGTAGAACGCACCGTGAACGAGACGATTCGCGAGTTCGGGGCCTTGGGACCACCCTCGGGGCTCGGGATGATGCTCGCCGGCCCGACGATCATCGAGCATGGCACCGATGAGCAGAAGAGGCAATACCTGCGCCGGATAGTCAACGGCCAGGACGGCTGGTGCCAGCTCTTCAGCGAGCCGGGGGCAGGGTCGGATCTCGCCAGTCTCCAGACGCGCGCGACACCCGACGGCGACGAATGGGTGATCACGGGCCAGAAGGTCTGGACATCGGGAGGGATGGTCGCCGACGTCGGCATGCTGCTGGCACGAACCGACCCCGAGGCGACCAAGCACAAGGGGATCTCCTACTTCGCGATCGACATGCACCAGCCCGGAATCGAGGTCCGGCCCCTCCGGGAGATGACGGGACATGCCCTCTTCTCCGAGGTGTTCATGGACGATGCACGCGTCGCCGACGACGCCTGCATCGGTGGGTTGAACAACGGCTGGACGGTGGCGAAGACGACGCTCGCCAACGAGAGGGAGGGTCTCGGATCGGGTGGCGGCGGCGCAGGCGGAGGCGCGGTCCCGGGAACAGTCGCCGGCACCCTCGAGAAACGGGTCGGCGATTACGTCAGGAGTGAACGCCGCGGCGGTGCAGGGATTCCCGGACTGCTCGGCAACACGCCGAAGATGCTGCTCGACCTCGCCCACGAGCATGGCAAGGCCGGCGATCCCCACATCCGCCAAGGGCTCGCCCGCCTCTACAGCATGGGCGAGATCGGCCGCTTCACCGTCCTGCGCACCAAGGCCGCCAAGGCGGCAGGGCGCGGTCCCGGACCCGAGGCGAACACGGCGAAGCTGTCCATGAGCCGCATGGTGAGGCTCACGCGTGACCTCGGGCTGGCGATCCTGGGACCGGCGGGCATGCTCGCCGGGGAGGACGCCCCGCTGAACGGCCTGATCCAGGAACTGGCATTGTTCAGCCCGGCACCTTCCATCTACGGGGGGACCGACGAGATCCAGAAGAACATCATCGGTGAGCGCGTCCTGCAGCTCCCGCGGGAACCCAACACCGACCACGACGTGCCCTTCAAGGATCTGAAGGTGGGGACGCAGGCGAGCTCCTGACCCAAGTCGGTCACGGACGCTGCTCGGCCACAGCAGCCACAGCCTCGAGGACGCCGGGGGCGAGCTCGGGACGGCACACGAGAAGGTCGGGCAGCCAGGTGTCCACGTTGTTGTATTCCAGCGGGCTGCCGTCCAGGCGCGAAGCGTGGAGTCCGGCGGAAAGAGCCACGCCCACGGGCGCAGCGGAATCCCACTCGTACTGCCCGCCCCCGTGGGCGTAGACGTCCCCCTCGCCGCGAAGGACCGCCATCGCCTTCGCTCCGGCGGAACCCATCGGCACGAGCTCACCTCCAAGCCTGCGCGCGAGCTCCTCCGCAAGGGCAGGAGGCCTCGACCTGCTCACCAGGATCCTCGTCGCTCCCACGTGCGGGGGAGGACACGTCAGATCGTCGCCGGTGCAGTAGGCAGCGTCGAGGGCAGGAAGGGCCACGCAGGCGGCACTGATCCGCCCGTCCACGCACAGGGCGACATGCACAGCCCAGTCGGATCGGCCCTCCCCGAACTCCCGTGTTCCGTCGAGTGGGTCGACGATCCAGACACGATCGGCGTCGAGGCGTGAGGTGTCGTCGGTGGACTCCTCCGAGAGAACACGGTCCGAGGAGAAGCGCCGGGACAGCTCGCCGAGGATGAGCTCGTTCGAGCGCTTGTCCCCGAGGTCCCTCAGCTCGTCGATCCCGAGACCATCTTCCCCGGCCTGCTCGCGGAGGTCGAGCAGGAGTTTCCCAGCCATCTGGGCAATTTCTCTGGCATGATCGTGAGGTGTCATCGGCCCGAGCGTAGACCCTCACTGCCGGCACAGAACCGAACGACCGGCATGCCCCACGCGGCCGGCGCCCTACGACCCACCGATCACAGAAGCGAGTGACATGAAGCGAGTCGTGGCTCGTCTCCTCCTCCCAGCCCTCCTCTTGGCCCTCGCCCTCCAAGCCTGTGCCACGAACGCGAACATGCAACTCGCGTCCGAGGACGAACCGGTCGAGGCCGGCGAATCGACGGACTCCGGTGGGGGGCTCGGTCTCTTCGGCATGGGCTCGCCCGAGAACTCGGGGTCCAGCGGCGAGGGAATGGGGGACGACCCGACCCAGACGACCGCTCCGGAGCAAGCCGCGGGCACGACTCCCTCCGGTGATGGAGCCGGCACAGGTGGGAGCCAGCCGTCGGGCGCCACCCTGCCCGGGTTCCCCTCGTCGGGTGGGCCACTCCCGAACGTCGATCCCAACAGCGAGTTCTGCCGCAAGGCGAGGGCCGCCATGGAGGACCTGAGCAACTCGTTCAACTCCGGGAACCAGTCGGACCCCCTCGCCACCTTCAGGAGTCTCGGCAGCACGCTGGTCGAGCTCTCCAAGATCGCCCCGACCGAGATCCGGGGGAGCATGCGCAAGATGGGCCAGGAGCTCTCCACGGTCTCGATGCTGAACTTCCAGCAGAAGCAGGCTCTCTTCGAGAGCGACGAGTTCTACAACGTGATGGGATACCTGGCCGCATGCGGCACGGCCTAGCCCTGAACGCACAGCCGCATCTCACAGGCGCGGACCGAGCACCATCCCGCCGTCGACGACGAGGGTCTCACCCGTGATCCACGACGCCGCGTCCGACACCAGGAAGGCGACCGCAGACGCTATGTCCTCGGGCTCGCCGAGTCGTCGCATCGGGATCGTGCGTGCCATCGACTCCGCGTTCGGTTCCCAGAGGGCTCTCGCCATGTGCGTCTTGACGAGCCCCGGCGCAACGGCGTTGACCCGGACGCCGGGGGCGAGCTCGGCGGCGAGTGTTCTCGTCAGGTGCATGAGTGCCGCCTTCGTGGCGTTGTAGACACCGATCAGGGGTTCGACCGTCAGTCCTCCGATGGATGCGACGTTGACGATCGCTCCGCCTTGCTCCTTCATCGACGCCCGCCACACGTTCTGCGCGCACACGAGTTGCCCACGCAGGTTCACCTCCCATGTCTTGTCGTATCTCGGGAGGTCGATCTCGATAGTGGGACCCATGTAGGGGTTCGTCGCAGCATTGTTGACAAGGATGTCTATCCGCCCGCGCTGCTCCATCGCCCGAGCGACGAGGCCCTCCACCGCTTCGGGATCTCCGACGTGCGCTGCGACTGCCACCGCACGGTCTCGCAGTTCGGCCGGCCAGGCTGCCAGCGCCCCTTCGAGCGCCTCCTGCTTCCGGGAAGAGACAACGACCCTGGCACCCGATTCGGCCAGTTGCCTCGCGACGGCCAAGCCGATGCCCCGCGACGCACCCGTGAAGAGAGTTCCCTACCCTCGCCCCGACTACCTGCTCATCGGCGCCCATTCCTAGCAGCCCCCCGGAGCCGTGTCATGTCACGCCGGCGGACCGAGTGCGGAGCGGAGCCGAGCGGCGACTGCGATCCGGTGCGCGTCGTCGGTGTATCCCCGCCGTGGCCAGAAGAACCCTTTGAGTCCGTCGCGTCTCGTGCGTGGGACGACGTGGAAGTGGAGATGAGGGACGCTCTGGCTCACCACGTTGTTCGCTGCGACGAAGGTTCCCTCGGCGTCGAGCGCTTCCGGTATGACCCCGGCTACGTGCTTCACCCAACGCATGTACGGTACGAGGTCCTCGTCGGGGAGTTCGGGCAGAGTCGCGACGTGACGCCTCGGGACGACCAGGCAGTGGCCCGGGAAGAGGGGCCTGTGGTCCAGGAACACGACGACATCGGCGTCGGCGGCCACGATCTCGGCGTCTGCCGCGCCTTCCACGATCCAGCAGAAGGTGCACTCGAGTGGGTCCGCCATCACGGCCCAGCGTACCCTGCGAGACATCGAGGCTCCAGGGTGCACGCGGCGATCTCACGGGACCGGATCAGGAGCGCAGCAGAATGGACGTGCGTCTCGACGACAGGAC
>QWHP01000268.1 GCA_021404985.1 Actinobacteria bacterium ATB1 | reverse complement strand
CTTGATCTTCTGGAGGAACGAGGCGTCGACGTGGCGGGGTCCCACCAGTCGCTGGAACGTCTGCTGCACGTCGACGGCGGAGACGACGGCCTTGTCCGCCCAGATGGTCTTGCCTGCCTTCGACGCCGTGTCGGCAAGGACGACTCCCCTCGCCTTGCCGTCCTGGATGACGATCTCGTCAACTGGACAGTTCACGAGGACGCGGGTGCCGTGCGCGATGGCGCAACGGGCGATCGCATGGGCGTAGGTGTGCATGCCGCCCTTGGGCGCGCCGGAACCGTAGGAAGCGAGAAGGAACGAACCCATCGCCTGGGCTGCCATCCCGTCCCACGTCGGAGCAGCGCCGGAGTACCAGGCCCCCAGCCCCATGAGGGCCTTCAGGGCGCCGGTCTCGAAGAGCTCGTCACACACGTCGACGAGGGAGTTGTCGAAGAAGGTGGAGGGGAGCGCTCCTCCGGCCGCCTCGGTCCACGTCTTCACCCAGGGGAGGTCCTTCTGCTCGACGTCGAGATCCGCCGGGAAGGGAGGCGTCCAGAACGTCGACCGCAGGATGTCCTTGAGGTGGGGATAGATGAAGCCCATCATGCCGCCCCAGAGGTCGGCGTCCTTCTGCGAGAAGGCCCGCAGGGTCTCCGCTGCCTCGGCGTAGTTCCAGCGTTTGCCACTGAGGAAGCCGCGGTTGTCGGAGGTCACCGCCATGCCGTACTGCGGCCAGTAGGACATCCGGAAGCCGTACTTGTGCAGCTCGAGCTGCTCGAAGCCTGGGGCTGCGCCGCCGTAGAGGACGGAGGCATGAGGATCGATGCGGAATCCCGGCTTGGGCTCCGTGTTCTCCTGGGCACCCCCGATCTCGAGGCGTGACTCGAGCACGCAGACGCTGTAGCCGCTCTTGGAGAGGTAGGCGGCCAGCGTCATCCCGTTGTGGCCCCCTCCGACGATCACGAAGTCGAATCGGCTGTCCATCTGCCCGCTGCCTCCTGGAAACTCGATACCCTCGCTATGACTCGGAACAATAGAACATTCGACGATAATTGTCATATTGTTGATCGGAAGTCGTAGAGTCCCGGGTGAGGAGGAGGAAACCTTGGCCACGGGCAGTGCCGCGACTGGCACCGAGGAACGCATCCTCGACGCCGCGAGGACGTGCTTCTCCCGGTTCGGGCTCCGCAAGACCGCCATGGAGGACATCGCTCGGGAAGCCGAGCTGTCCCGCGGGACCGTGTACCGGTACTTCCCCGACAAGGAGTCGCTCTACCGTGCCGTGAGCCAGAGCGAGACGCTGCGATTCCTCGAGGAGATCACACAGGCCTCGTCCCGGCTGAGGTCGTTCGAGTCCCGGATCGAGAGCGTCGCGCTCGCCGCCATGGAGTTCCTCAACGCGAATCCGATGAACGCTGCCATGGCGGCGACGGACCCCGAGGCCTTCGCCGCCGCCATCAGCACGAACGGACGCGACCTCCTCGCGCTCTCCATCCAGGCGATCACACCGATGGTCGAAGAGGCGATCGAGGCCGGCGAGTTGCGTCGGGACCTCGACCCGTCCCGCGCTTCGGAATGGATCGTCCGCATGGTCTTCTCCCTCATATCTACGCCGTCGGTCACGTTCGACCGCGAGGATGCGTCGCAGATCCGTCGCTTCCTGCGCGACTTCCTCGTCCCCGGCCTGCGCTGACCACGCGGCACAAACCCACCTGGGCGGATCCAGACACCACAGCCGTGCCCAAATCCGCCCACGTGGCTTCTTCTCAGATTCGCTTCTGCTCAGATTCCCGCGGGGACACCGGCGGGAATCGCGCGGAGATCTGCGAGGTGGGCGAGAGTGCGCGGCTGGTCCCGGTACTTCGCGAGTTGGGCGCGGCCGTAGGCGCGCAGGATCGGAACGGCGAAGGACGATCGGAGCCGGCGGACGTCCTCGGGCGACAGGCGGCTCCCGATCAGGTCGAGCGCCTCCTGCCAGCGGCGCCTGAGAGCGAGGAGGGCAAGCCGGGGCAGGGCAGGGATCGACCGCGGCCTCAGGGCTGCGCGGACGATGTCGGGCATGTCGCGGATCGAGCCCTCGACCGAGGGACCGACGATCCGCGGGAGGCTGTAGAAGCTCTCCATCGCACCGAGGACGGCGAGCTGGAGGTCGTGGGCGCTGTAGCCCGACGGTGCCATCACTGCGTGGTGGCCGTCGTACAGCGACCAGTCGGTCGAGAGGATACGCCCCTCCTCGGTGACCCGGCGGAACAGGCGCGTGCCGGGAAGGGGGACCTCGATCATGATCTGGATGGTGTCGATCTCGTGGCGCTTCGCGAACTCCGAGATCTCGCCGGCGGCCTCGATCCCGTCGGATTCGGCACCGGCGATGAACATGCCGTGCACCTTGATGCCGTGCTCGTGGAAGAGCCGGACCGAATCCACGATGTCGGCGACCTCCTGCTTCTTGTTCATCTGTCCCAGGCTCGCTTCCGAGACAGACTCGAAGCCGACCATGACCATGAAGCAGTTCGCCCGGCGCATGAGGGACAGGAGCTCGTGGTCGGGCTCACGGCGACCCTTCGACGCGAACACCGTCTCGGCTGCCCGTACCTGCGCCATCCACTCGGGGGTCGTGCCGGTGTCGATCATGGCGTGGAGCAGCTCCCGCGTCCGGCGCTTGTTCACCACGAAACAGTCGTCGTGGAAGAAGACGCTGCCGGCACCGAGGCCCTGCAACTCCGAGAGGATCTGGTCGG
This sequence comes from Actinobacteria bacterium ATB1, assembly GCA_021404985.1. Classification (GTDB taxonomy): domain Bacteria; phylum Actinomycetota; class Acidimicrobiia; order UBA2766; family UBA2766; genus QWHP01. Next base: position 1,929 of record QWHP01000268.1, on the reverse strand, counting down.
TTCTCCGGTATCGCACGCGCCGGGAGAACATCGCCGTCACGGAACAGAACTCGCAGTCGAACGTGCAGCCCCACTGCGTCATGGCGGGCTTGAGCCCCATCCGCTCGTGCCCCTCGATGAGCGTCAGGTCGGGGTTCGGGAGTGCCTCGAACTCCTCCTGCGTACACGCCCGCCGTGTGGGGTTGTGCACGAAACGCCCCGAAGCCTCCCGCCACGACAGGCCGGCGACATCACCCAATGGACCCTCCTGCTCGACCGCTGCGACGAGTTCGAGGATGGTCCTCTCCCCTTCCCCACGCACGACGTACGTGCCATGTTCGAGAGCCTCGTCGGCCATGAACGAGACGTGCGGACCCCCGAAGGCGACCGGCACACCGGCCGCCTCGATCTCGTCCGCCATGGCGTAGGCGTACGGCTGCGTCGAGGTCGTCGACGAGATGCCGACGAGATCGGCCGACAGGCAATCCTCCATGTCCACAGGCGCAAGCGCCTCGCAGTAACAACGAACGTCGTGCCCGGACTCGGCAAGTATCCTCCCCATGAGAGGGAGGCCCAGGCGAGGAAGGAGTGCGTTGTCGTAGACGTGGTGCCCGGGAGGGCGGGGTTCGATGAAGCGGACGCGCATTGGCACTCCAGGTTTCTGGCAGGACTACCCACCCGCAGGACATCCCGCCTGTTTGGCCGAGCGAGCGGACGAGGACCGGACGAGGGCCGGATGCTGCAAACGTACAGCCCGCGGATTCTCTTCTTGCAATTGATCGCGACGAACACCATTATTGAAACGTGTTCTAATTCAGGGCACGGTCTCTTCCGGGGGCGCCCGCCCATTGCGGTCCGTCACCACATAGGCAATGAAGGGAAGGCCGATGGCAACTGATACGGCTGCCGCAGGAGTGCGCTCGGCAACGGACGGGGAGTTGCTCGCGAAGCGGAGCGAGTACGACTTCGTGATCGTCGGTGGGGGGCCCAACGGCCTGACCGCGGCGGCTTACCTCTCCAAGTGGGGATACTCGGTCTGCCTCGTCGAGGCTCGACCGGAGCTCGGCGGAGGTGCCGAGAACCACGAACCGTGGCCGGGGTTCTCGATCGACCCGCATGCCTCCTACTTCTACGGTGCCGCCGCACCGGCGCTCGAGCAGCTCGAGCTCGGCAAGTACGGCCTGCGCGCATCGGTCGTCACGAACTTCGGCGGCTGCGTCGCGCCCGACGGGCGGGGCTTCTTCGGGGCCGGCAACTTCTTCCACGAGGCCCGAGCCCGCGACCCAGAGGTCCTCGTCAACCTCCTCGGCGTGTCGCGTGACGTGGCAAAGGTCTTCCTCGAGTTCATGGGCGCCCTCGAGCCGCACATGAAGGACTTCTTCCGCAGCATCTATTGGACGCCGCCCTACGACGAACGCTGGGGGATGAGCAAGTCTCAGCTCCCCTGGGCCGAGGTGCTGCGCGAGGCGCTCCCGTTCTACGACGACGTCATGCTCGAGTGGTCCCTCTGCGAGATGATGGACACCATGGGCCTGCCGGATCCGTTCAAGGCGGGCCTGCTGGTCGGCTCGTGGGGCAACGGGCCCCACCCGTTCCACAAGGGCATGGCCATCCCCGGCTTCGCGGTGCAGCAGCTGATGTTCTACTCGAACTGCACACCCGTCGGTGGCATGCACGCGCTGGCCCACTCCATCATCCGCTGCGGGCTGGCTCACGGCGTCCGCATGTTCGTCAACGCGCCTGTGACCGAGGTCCTCGTCGAGGATGGTGAAGCGGTAGGGGTCCGCGTCGACGACGCCACCGCGCTCGAGGAGAAGACGATCAGGGCGCGGATGGGCGTCATCTTGAACACCCACGTCAAGCAACTGCCCCGCCTCGTCTCCCACAACCACCTGAGCCAGGACTTCGTGCAGCGGGTGGAGGACCTCAGCCTCAAGGGCGGGAGCCTCT
>QWHP01000267.1 GCA_021404985.1 Actinobacteria bacterium ATB1 | reverse complement strand
CTTTCGTACGACCCGCTGAAGCTGCAGGTGCTCGAAGTTCGCGAAGGGACCTACTTCAAGCAGGGAGGCGGCGACACGTCGTTCGTGCAACAGGTCGCGCCGCAGGACGGGCGGGTGGCCGTGTCGATTCAGCGCGCAGGGACGGATGGCGTGCAGGGCGATGCCGTGGCGGTGACGTTCAAGTTTCGGGCGCTGGCCGCAGGCAAGACGCGCGTCGCAGTTGCTGCGGCCACTGCCTTCGGCGTCGACGGCGCCGATCCGACGACCGTGCTGGCGGCACCCGTCGAAGTGGAGGTCAAGTGAGAAGACCGCTTGGTTCGGCTCGCAGGACATTGGGTCGCGGCTTCACGATCATCGAGCTCGTGGCCTGCCTCGCGATTCTGGCCGTGCTGTCGACCTTGGCCTTGCCCTTGGCCGAACTCGCGGTCAAGCGGCAGAAGGAAGCGGAACTTCGGCGCGCGCTGTGGGAACTGCGCGATGCCATCGATGCCTACAAACGTGCGGGCGACGAAGGGCGTATCGCGCGCGATGCGTCGCGTTCCGGGTATCCGCCCGATCTGATGACGCTCGTGCAAGGCCGACCCGACGCCAAGGCGCCGCAGTCGGGGCACGTCGTCTACTTCATCCGGCGCATTCCGCGCGATCCGTTCTTCGAGGATTCGAGCGTGCCGGCCCACTCCCATTCGCCTGTGCCCCAGACGGGGAGCTCAGCGTTCGTTCCCGGAGCCCGCACCGGATAGCGCCCTGTGTGGGCATAGGCGATGTCGGAGGAGTCCACGTACACCCAGTTGAGGGTGAACGGGACGTGCCTGAGCGTCTCGGGGAAGGTCGCGGCCGACTCGACCTCGCCGAAGTTGAGTTGCATGAAGGGCAGGGCCGACATCGCCTCGTAGCCACGCGAGGCACGTTGCTGTGCGATCGCGACAGGCTTGCCGTCGACGGTGAGACGTTCGATCACGGGACCATGGATCGTGCGTGGCACGACACCGTCTTCGCCCAGCCTCTCCATGGTGCGGCATTCGCCCTCGTACATGTAGCTCTTCGACTCGATCGTGGGTTCGGAGCCATCCGGTTCGCAGAGCAGCTCGGCGCGCAGGTCGATCAGGTCGCTTCCTCCCGACGTGATCGACCATGCGTACCTGTCCGTGTGCCCGATCAGGACGAAGAGAGCCATGCCCGGGACTGTCAGTCCCGACGCCCGATAGCCGCCTCCGTGGAGCTCCATCTCGAGCAGGTACGACGGATGTGAGTAGCCCATCTGCGGGCCGCCGACGAGCACGGGATGTCCGTCCGCCGTGAGGCCGGAGCCGACTGCCAGGTAGTTGCTGTGCGACCCGCGGTCGGGGAGGTCGCTCCACCAGTCGTCGGTGGGGGGCGGCGTGCCGGCGAGGCCGTCGTCGGGGAGGGCGACCGAGCCCCAGTCGGTGGGGTTCTCGGTCGGTCCTACCGCCTCCGAGGGGGTTGTGCCGTAGAGCGGGTAAGGGAACTTGCCCGACACGTGGGTCTTGGCGGTCGGGTCGTCGGGTCGCCGCAGCTCACGCCAGGCCTGTCCGGCTTCCTCGCCGAAGCGGTCCTGGAGGACTCGTACGGCGTGGGCGTTACCGAGCTCACCTCCGCCGCCTTCCCCGAAGATCGTGCCGAGCGCCATCGCCGAGGCGATCACGTCGGTTCGTCTCCACTTAGGCCACTCGATTCCGAGGAGGTCGCCGACCGCTGCGGGGATGGGTGGTTTGGCGGCGAGGTGGCGGTTCATGCCCTCCACGTATGCGTCGACGAGGGCGAGCACCTCGGGGCAGCGTTGCGGGTCGATCTCGCAGGCGCGGTCGATCTGTGCTTCGAGCTCGGCGTCGGTGTAGCCGATCCCGTCACCACCGAGGGAGGAGATCACCTCGCTCAGTCCGCCACCGGCGATCTCGAGGGAGCCGGACCGTCCGATGGCCCGCAGGGCTTCGGCGATCAGGAAGCGCTGCTCGATCGTGACCCAGCCTGCTCCGAAGGCGACGTCCTCGGACGTGTCACCGAAGACGTGGGGTACGGCGAAGCCGTCCCAGAGGATCTCCACTCCGTCACGGGGTGTCTGACGGCGGATGACGTCCCCGGGGTCGATACCGAGGCGGGCGTCCTTGAAGTAGCGGGGCAGGTCGGCCTGGACGAGGGTGCCGTCGGCGACACGGTTGTCGATCCTGTCGTACATGCCGATCTGGTCGGTGCGATGCTGGGAGGTCCACCCGACGAAGTCGCCGTTGCCTGGCGGCAGGACTGTCCAGGCGTCCGTGGCGTGGTCCGTGACCGTCCCGATGCGATCGGTCGCCGCCTCCGCGCCGGCAGGCTCCGGTGCCGGAGCGCCGGTGAGGGCGACGGCGGCAACGACGGCCATGGCCGCCGGCAGAACCCACCGAGCGTTCCCACGGATCAAGCGTTCCCCCATTGCCTCCCTGCCGAGCGTACAGGTGGCTGCCGTCGCCGGGCCAGTGCGCCAACCCTGTCCGGGCGGCCTGTCGGTCCCGGGTCCTGCGCTGTCCTCGATGCCGGAGAGCCGGCTCGGGCTGGATCACTGCTCAGGGTTCGTCCCACGCGCACTCGACGCGCAGTCGCCGAGGGGCATGGGCGGAGTAGTCGTGCATGCGCGAGTCGCGCGTGAGGAAGGTCACGTCCAGACCGAGTGCCGTGGCGTAGAGCAGCCGGTCGGCGGGATCCCTGTGGAATCCCGTTGCGTCGAGGTCGGCCGTTCGGATCGCGGCCTCGGCTCCGAGTGGCGTGATCACGATGCTCTCCTCGGCCCGCATGTCGGCGAGCCACTCGCCGAGTGTGCGGTCGAGGTGGACACGACCCCTCGCGACGAGTGTGGCGACTTCCCAGCAGGTGACGGTGGACACGTAGGTGCGGCCGGATTCCTCGATCCGGCGAACGACGCGTTCCGGGAGGGGGGAGGGATCCTCCTGCCACCAGACGAGGGCGTGTGTGTCCAGGAGGATCATGCGGGTTCCCACGTACCCCGTTCGGCCTCCCAATCCTCGCCGAGGTCGAGGTCGTCGCCGGCGTCGACCACGTGCATGCAGCCTCGGAGCGGACGGCCGGACTCCTTCGGTCCGAGGGGAACGAGTTTGGCGACGGCCCTGCCGTGTTTGCTCACGATTATCACTTCACCGGCCTCGGCGAGGTCGAGGTAGCGGAGGGCGTGGGTCTTGAACTCGGTGGCGGGGACGGTTCGCTCCATCGAGACAACCCTACCAATTCTGGTCACCGGTCGCTGACCACTGGTCACTTCATTGCACTTCACATTGGGAAGGGGGTCTCGATCCGGATCCCTGCGACGATCACGGTGCTGCCCTGCAACAGCGGCGACGCTTGCACCGTCACGCCCCAGAGTGGCCCTTGATGTTCGTGTCCGGACGAGGACGAACGTGGCGGCCGGACCCGGTAGATCCCTCCGAGCATCATTCGGGGATGTCCTCGAAGACGTCCCCCATGAACGCGTTCACGGCTTCGGCTTCCGCTACGGCTTCGGCACGTTCGGCAGGATCGGCGGCGAGCGCGGCGGCTTCCCGGCGCAGGTCTTCGTCGACGAGGGAGCGCGTAGTCGGCCCGGGGTTTTCGACGTGCCTCTGCGTCCCAAGTGCGTCGAGCAGTTGCCGGCTCCACTGAACTGCGGTTTCCAGGTCGACCTCGCGGTCGGCGATGGTGCCGACGGGGAGGCGGAGCCTGGTCGCCACAGGTGAGACGGCTGCTGCGAAGCGGGTGGCCTCGACCCCTAGGAGTCCTGGTGGCGCGGTCTCGGCGTGGTCGATGAACAGGGCGATGTTCGTCAGCACCGTAACCAGCCCTCGCCATGCCGGGTGCAGGCTGGGGAGCGGGCGGAAGAGACGTTCGATCGGCACTGGGTCCGCCACGTGGTACTGGTAGCGGTTGAGGTGTGGGCGCCTGTCCGCGAGGCCGCCTCGTACGAGACCGCCGAGGGCGTCTGAGGTGTTGCGGCGGCTGTAGGCCGTCTCCCACGAGATGTCGACCGCGTCGTGCCAGTTCGCAGGCGAGGACATGAGGACACGGAGGATCTCGGTGCGAGCGCTGACCCCGAGAGCCTCCCGCATGCGGACCGCCCAGCCCGCTGCCGAGTTCGAGGGTACGCGATGCGACTTCCCGGACAGGCCGGTGCGCCCGGTCCCGAGGTCCTCGCCGATCCCGGTGAGGCCCGAGTGGGCGGCAAGATCGCCCGCGAACTTCCGGTAGGCGCTGCGCAGCGGATCCGGCACGTCCCGTGCGAGGCTGCGCAGACGAGGTTTGGAGAGCACTTTACGGTTCGTGACACACCAGTCGAGTGCCTCACCCGACAGCCTGACGTCCAGGTCCCCTGCGGCCGCGGTTGTCACGACGAGCGAGTCGACGTCGATCGTGACGTCCAGCTCGACAGCATCCCACGACGAGATCCCCAGCGACCCCCAAGCCCGCCAGAGCACGCCGACCAGCGCTTCACGCAGCTCCCCCAGTGGGCTAGTCGAGGACATCGGATGCGTCCGTGATGTCGAGCGATTCGAGCGTAGCGACGAGCAGGGATCGGAACCCGTCCGACGGGTCCTGAGCCCGGGTCCAGGCCGCCGCGGCCAGGAGTTCTCCGCGGGTAGGCCTCGGAGCACGGAGGTCTTGGAGGTGCTTGCCCGCAGCCGGATGTTGGC
>QWHP01000266.1 GCA_021404985.1 Actinobacteria bacterium ATB1 | reverse complement strand
ACGGCGTGCGGTTCGTCTCGCTCTGCGCGAATGAGAAGTGGTGATCGAAAATCGTCCCCGCCGACAACGACCACGTCGTAATGTGTCTCCGCGAGACGTTGCAGGGTGTCCGCTCGCGACTGTGCAGAGAACGGCGACATCCCACGCAGAGTAGGTGCTCGGTCCACCTGTGCAGAAGTGGTAGTCGTACACCCGAGTCGACCCCGGCGAGAGAGCGTTGAGTCAAGATCGAGATCCGAGTGCGGACATGCACGATGTGACCGACGACGAGTCCGGCGACGAGACCGACGACGAGTCAGGCGATACGGCCGACGAGGTGAACACTGCCGATTCGCGGGGCACGCCGTCAGTCGCCCTTCCCGACGCAGACGATGCCACCCGCTTCCTCGACAGGAGACGCCCCTGGGTGAGACCCGTGACGGAGCGCGACCGTCGCCGGCGCAAGGCAGGCGTCTACTGGTCGCTGCTCTACGTCCTGTTGATGGCGGGCATGACGTCAGTGGTGGCATTCGTCCTCGTGCGGGGATACCTGTGGCTGTGGCCCGGGCCGACGAACACGGGCGCAGGCGTCACATCCCAGGTCGTGCCGTGGGCGACGGCAGCCGTGTACGTTGTGTTTGCCGCCTATGTGACGCGGAACTGGCGGCGCACCCTGGCCTACGGGCTACTACTCGTCTCCCCGGTGGTGGTCGTTCTCTTCCTCAACCAGGCGACCGATGCGGCCACCTGGCTCGTCGGCTGGCTCCCCGGTGGCCTGCAGGTCTACGGCCTCTCGGGCCTGCTGCCCTTCGTGGCGATCGTCCTCCTCGGTAGGGACTTCGTCCGCTGGCAGCTCTGGGTGGAGTACCCCGAGGACTGGTGTTGGGAGTGCGGTGCATCGGTCTCGGACGAGACATGGTCTTTCTGCCCGCGATGTGGAAACGATCTGCAGAGACAGCGTCTGGTGCTCGCAAGAGAGTCGAAGAGCCGAGAAGCTCGCGGCAGGAGCGAGGAGGGCCACCGGGCCGCCGACGAAGCCGCCGCCTCGGACCCGGCGGCGAGGGTGAAGTCCCGTCAGCCGGATCCCCGGCCGGCTGCCTCGCCTGATCCCAGGTAGGCCTCGACGAGCTTCCCGCTGGAGCGGAGCTCGTCGGGTGTTCCCCATGCGACGAGCCTTCCCCGGTCGAGTACGTAGCCACGATCCGCGATCGACAGAGCGAGGTGCGCGAGCTGCTCGATGACGAGGATCCCCAAACCGAGGCTCGCCAGGGATCCCAGCGTCTCGAAGAGCTGCTGCTGGATGATCGGGGCGAGGCCGAGCGACGGCTCGTCGAGCATGAGCATGCGAGGCCGGGCCATGAGGCCCCGGGCTATGGCGAGCATCTGCTGCTCCCCACCCGAGAGTGTTCCCGCGAGCTGCCGACGGCGATCCGCCAGACGTGGGAAGCGCTCGAAGAGCTCCTCGATGTCGTCTCGGACCGCCTTGCCGGCACGACCCCTGCTGTGGCCGCCGAGGAACATGTTCGCCTCGACCGTCTGATCCGGGAAGACCATCCGGCCCTGAGGGATCTGGACGAGTCCGAGCCGAACGACGCGGGCCGGCTTCATGCCCTGGATCCAGTGGCCGCAGAACGCGATCCGTCCCTCCGTGAGCGGCAACAATCCGGAGACGGCCTTGAGGATCGTCGACTTCCCCGATCCGTTCGAACCGAGGAGGGCGACGACCTCGCCGTTGCCAACCCAACCTGTGAATCCCTCGACAGCTCGGACCGGTCCGTAGTCGACCGTGACGTCGTGCAGCTCGAGTACCTGGGTCGGGATGCTGCCCTTCGGTTCTGCCACGGGCGCGGTCCCCTCCGCTCCGTTGGTCACGGTGCCGTCTCCGCGCTCCCGAGGTAGACCTTGACGACCTCGGGGAGACGTTGGACTTCGTGTGGGGGCCCCTCGGCGATGCGCCTTCCCTGGTCCAGTACGGTAACCGTGTCGGCGAGGTCCGCGATCACGTCCTGATGGTGCTCGACGACGAGAAGGGTGAACCCGGCGGACCGTAGGGCGGACAGCGCCTCGACCATTGCTCCGACCCAGCGTGGATTGAGGCCGGCTGAGGGGTCGTCGACGAGCAAGAGTTTGGGACGGCGAGAAGCGGCCCGAGCGAGCTCGAGCATCTTGCGCTGTCCGTAGGAGAGCGAGCCCGCCGGGCGGGCAGCAAACTCCCCGAGCCCCCAAGCCTCGAGGATGCGGAGCGCTTCCTCGGCGTGGTCCTCGTCTTCCCTGCGTGCCGCGGGGAGACGAAGAAGCTGGGGGAGGACGCGGTGCGAAGCTGTGTTGGCGACCATGCAGTTCTCGAGAGCGGTGAGCGAGTGGAATAGGCGTATCTCCTGAAACGTCCGCCCGATTCCGAGCCGGGCTCGCTTGTGCGTGGGGAGTTCCGTTATGTCGTGCCCGGAAAGGCGCACGCGACCCCCGTCGGGCCTCGTCAGTCCCGTGATCATGTCGAGTGCCGTCGACTTGCCGCTTCCGTTGGGACCCATGAGAACGTGAATGGCCCCGCCGCGCACATCGAAACTCAGGTGGTCCACGGCCCGCACCCCCCCGAACGCCTTGCTGATCTCGGAGCACTCGAGCAGAGCGGGCTCTTCGGCGAGCATCGGGCCCGCCGGGTGGTCGATGCTCTGGAGTTCACCGTGACCGGTTACCTCCGCTCCGAATCGCACGATCGCGCGGGCATCTGCGCCGGCGTCCGACGGGCGGAGAGTCTCCAGGCGGTCGTCCTCCGCGCCCCTCTTGTGCGCAGCGACCGCCACAAGGGTGTTGCCGGGGTGAATCCAGGAAAGGCCGAGAGCGTCCGTTGCGCGGCGCGCAAGACCACCGATCCCGGTGGGTGCGAAGGCAAGGAAACCGAGGAACACCAGACCCGTCAGCAGAGCCTGGTCGTCTTGGAACCAGCGCTGGCCCACGTAGACGAGGACGATCATCGCGATCGACCCCATGGCCGGTCCCGCCACGGGTGCGGCGAGCCCGCCGATGATGAGTGCCACCACGTAGCGAAGGGATTCGACGACGGTGAAGTCCTCGGGGAAGACCGCTTCGTTGAACGAGGCGAACATCGCCCCGGCGAGCCCGGCGCAGCCTGCGGAGAAGAGAAACGCCCCGAGCTTGGCGGGGAACACGGCGACACCGACACTCGCCGCTGCCGCCTCGTCATCGCGGATGGCGGTCAGCTGACGGCCCGTCTGGCTCCAGAACGTGTTGCGCGAGATCCATACGACCGGCGTCGCAACGAGCAACGTGAAGAGGAAGTACGAGGTGAGAGAACCGAGCGCGAGAGGGCCCACCACGGGGCGCGGCACGTCGAGGACCACAGCGCTCCCCCCGGGGACCCCCAGCACGCGGGGCATCGCTTCGAGCAACTCGAGAACTATCAGGGCGAAAGCCAGTGTGGCCAAGGCAAGGTAGGCGCCGTACAGGCGTAGGGCAGAGGCGCCGATGAGCATCCCACCCCCCAAGGCGCAGAGGATCGCGACCGCTGCGGTCACGAACCACGGCATGCCCGCGGTTCCCGCCCACCCGGCTGTGTAGGCACCGATCGTGACGAAGGCGATGTGGCCGAGGGAGACCTGCCCGTTCGCCCCTGTCAGAACGTTGAGGCCGGCCAGCACCACCGCGTAGATGCATCCGTACTGGATCCCGAGCCTCAGGTAGTAGGGATTGGAGCGCACGAGGACCGGATAAGACGCGAAGAGGAGCACGAGAGCGACGCCGAGCGGCCAGCGGCGGTGCAGGAGGAACTCCCAGGGCTGCCGGCCCGGCACTCCGGGGAGAGCCTCGGTTGCCACCGGTTCCTGCATGGCCCCGGTGGCCGGACCCTCGGAGCGGACCTCCGCTGGGTCCATCAGGCCCTCCCCACGGCGCGTCCACCGAACAGGCCTTGGGGTCTCAGGACCAGGATCGCGATCAGGAGGCTCATCACGATCGCATTTCGGAGGGACAGGAGGGGCACGGAACCGTCCCCGCTCAGCCGCGAGATCTCGTCGAGGGCCCTCCCGAGACCGATCTCGAGCGCGCCGAGCGTGAGGCCGCCGAGGGCGGCGCCGCGTACGGAATCGATTCCGCCCAGAAGCGCGGCCGTGAGCGCGATGATCGTGAACGTCGGTCCCGAAGTCGGCTTGGCGAAGGTGAGGGGCGTGATGAGAAGGCCCGCCACGACTGCGGATGCGGCGGCGAGTCCGAAGGCGGCGTAGACAACCCGGGACACATCGATACCCATCAGAGCGGCGGCCTCGCGGTTCGCCGCTACCGCCTTCATCGCGCGGCCGAAGCGTGTCCGGCTCTCGATGAGGTCCAGGGCGATCACGAGGACGAGGGCGCACGCGGCCGTAGCGAGGTACTCGCCTGCGATCACGACCTCCCCGGCCCGTATGGTGCCCAGCGACCTGAACAGACCCGGGATGAGCTGCTGGTCCTCGGACGAGCCGATCAGAGCGACCAGCCCCTCCTGCAGGACGACTGCGAACGCGATCGTCCCGAGGATCCAGCCGAGGTTCCCACCGAGCCCGGTCACCTTCCTACGTCGCAGCGCCCACGCGGCGGCAGCGGCGGCAGGGAGTCCGAACAGCCAGACGAAGGCGCCGCTGTGAGCGGCGAGTGAGCCCGTGACCAGGAGGATGATGATCGCTGCTGTCACCCACGATGCGCTCTCGACCGCCAGCGGGTAGAGGATCA
>QWHP01000265.1 GCA_021404985.1 Actinobacteria bacterium ATB1 | reverse complement strand
CATGCTGCGCAGCATCTGGGCGATCCGGAGGAGCTTCGCGGGCTGGGATATCGCCTCACCCGTCGCCACTAGCTCCTGCGAGTCGCTCTCGACGAGCTCGGGCTCGGTACTCGCGTCGGGGTTGTCGTCCTCGCGCTCAGGCTCGGTCTTGACCTCTTCAACCATTTCCTCTTCCGTCTTCCTGCTCAGGTCGTCGACGGTTACATGCAGCCGGGATACTACGGGGAGTCAGTGTGCGATGACGTAGGTACTCGGACTCCGGCACATCCCGACGGGGTCGGGATCCGGCCCAGACCACATGGACGGACAGGAAGGCGAACCGAGAGATGGAACGACACTCGACCGAGGTTCTCACCTCTGGGCTCGCCTTTCCGGAAGGACCGCGCTGGCGCGACGACCTCCTGTGGTTCTCCGACATGCACGGCCGCGAGGTGAGAACCGTCGACGTCCAGGGCTGGGACTCCGTCGTCGTGCAACTGCAGGACCGACCGTCGGGACTCGGATGGCTGCCATCCGGTTTGCTGCTCGTCGTGTCCATGGACGACAGGCGAGTCCTCGCGTGGGACGGGGTCTCCCTCGAGGAGCACGCGGACCTGTCGGACGTCGCACCCGGGAGGTGCAACGACATGCTGGTCGACTCGCAGGGGAACGCGTACGTCGGCAACTTCGGGTTCGACCTGTTCGCGGGCGGGGAGCCGAAGAGCACCGTACTCGCCCTCGTCGGACCCGACGGTGCGGTGTCGATCGCCGCCGAGGACCTTCTCTTCCCCAACGGAATGGTGCTCTTCCCCGACAGGTCCACGCTCGTCGTAGGTGAGACGTTCGGCGCCCGTCTGACCGCCTTCGATGTCGGCGAGGGCGGCGGGCTCTCGGGACGGCGTGTCTGGGCGGCACTCGAAGACGGGCATGTCCCGGATGGCATCTGTCCGGACGCAGACGGCGCCGTGTGGGTCGCGAGCCCGACCACCGGGGTCGCCCTCCGGGTGTTGGAGGGCGGCGAGGTGACCGACATCGTGGAGGTCTCGGAGGGTCGCGCCCCCTATGCCTGCATGCTCGGCGGGCCCGACGGCAGGACCCTCTTCTGCTGCACATCTTCGACGATGTTCCCCGAGGAGGCGGCGACCCAACGCGGCGGGGCGATAGAGGCCGTCGAAGTCCCGGTGCCCCACGACGGGCTGCCCTGAAGCCCGGATTGGTGCCGGAAATGCGGATGGATTCGCGAAGCCGGTGCCAGGTACCGTCGGCCCACAGTCTTGGCCGAATGGCGCGAGTCCCTCGGCAGTACGGACCCGGCGTGCAGATTCCCCACCAGAGACGACGGAGGTACGGATGGAGTTCAACCTGGCTGACCTCTTCGAGGCGGTCGCAGCCGAGGTGCCCGACCGCGAATGCCTCGCCTGGGGAGACCGGTCGTGGACCTACGGGGAAATCGATGCACGAACGAACAGCCTCGCGAATTGGCTCTCGGCCAAGGGCCTCGGTTCGCACGCGCCCCGATCCGAGCTGAAGGGATGGGAGTCGGGTCAGGACCACGTGGCGCTCTATCTGTACAACTGCAACGAGTACCTCGAGGGCATGGTCGGAGCGTTCAAGGCCCGCTGCGCCCCGTTCAACGTCAACTACCGCTATGTAGAGGAAGAGCTGCTCTATCTGCTCCGCGACTCGGGGGCCAGAGTCGTGGTGTTCCACTCGGAGTTCGCCGACCGCATCGCCGCCATCCGCCAAGAACTGCCCGGCCTCGAGCATCTCCTCCAGGTCGACGACGGAACGGGAACAGGCCTTCTCCCCGGTGCCGTCTGGTACGAGGACGCGCTCGCGTCGTCGTCGCCGGCTCCCTCGACTGCCGGGCGCTCGCCCGACGATCTTTACATCCTCTACACGGGCGGCACGACCGGCATGCCCAAGGGAGTGCTCTGGCGGCAGAACGACATCCTCTTCGGCGCGATGATGCCTGCCGCCTTGCGAGGTCAGACTCCGGATTCCCCCGACCGTTTCGTCGAGGCAGCCCGGATGGGGGGACTGCGTACGCTCCCCGTACCGCCTTTCATGCATGGCGCCGCACATTGGGTAGCGCTCAGCACGCTTCTCGGTGGGGGAACTGTCGTGATCCAGCGCGAGACCCGGACGCTGGATCCCGACGACATCTGGTCGACGATCGCGCAACACAAGGCACAGGTGCTGCTCCTCGTCGGGGACGCGTTCGCCCGGCCACTCCTCGATCAGCTCGCCGAGGAGGAGTACGACACCTCCTCACTGATGATCATCGCGTCGGGAGGCGCCATCCTCAACGAGACGCTCAAGCGCGAGTTCATGGACCGACTGGGCAACGTCATGGTGCTCGACGCCCTCGGCAGCAGCGAGGCCGGGGTGCAGGGAGCCAGCACGAGCGCGGGCGGAAACGTCGTGAGTGGAACGTTCCTGCGAGACGAGAACGCGATCATCCTGAATGAGGACCTGACCGGGATCCTCGAGCCGGGCTCAGACGGGATCGGCTGGCTCGCGCAACGGGGGCACGTTCCTCTCGGCTACCTCGGAGACCCCGCGAAGTCCGAGGCGACATACCCCGTCATCGACGGAGTTCGCTACGCGGTGCCCGGAGACCGCGCGCGGCTGGTCGACGAAAGCACCTACGAGCTCCTCGGACGTGACTCCGTCACGATCAACTCGGGCGGCGAGAAGATCTTCGCCGAAGAGGTGGAGTCGGCACTCAAGCACCACCCGAACGTGTTCGACGCAGTCGTGGCTGGGCGCCCCTCGGAAAGGTGGGGCAGCGAGGTGGTTGCCGTCGTCCAGCTTCGCGACGGAACCGAGATCGACGAGAAGGAGCTCTCCACCGAGGCCGCAAAGCACATCGCGCGCTACAAGCTCCCGAAGCACTACGTCTTCGTCGACCGGGTCGTGCGTGGACCCAACGGCAAGGCCGACTATCGCTGGGCCAGGGCGCAGGTCGAGAAAACGTCCTCGGGCTGACCAAGCCCCGGATCAAGATGTCCCATACCGGCCCTCGAGGCGCTCGAGAGCGACCTCCACGTCGAGCCGCGTACCGGCGAAGCTGAAACGCACGCTGCTCCTGCCGTGCTCGGGATCGAAGTCGATGCCGGGCGTCACGGCGACGCCGAGGTCGTCGAGCCAGCTCCGGCAGAGGACGTAGCTGTCGTCGGTCAGGTGCCCGACGTCGGCGTAGACGAAGAACGCACCGTCCGCCGGGGACAGGTCGGTGATCCCCATACGCGGCAGGCGATCGAGAAGCAACTCCCGGTTGCCGCGGTAACGCTCCACGTGAGCGTCGAGCTCGGCGGTGCAGTCCATCGCCTTCTCTGCAGCACGCTGTGCAAGCGTCGACGGAGCGACAAAGAGGTTCTGGGCGAGACGTTCGATCGGATCGACGAGGTACTCCGGGACAACCATCCACCCCACTCGCCACCCGGTCATGCTGTAGTACTTGGAGAAACTGTTGACGACGACGATCTCGTCGTCGACCGCCAGTGCAGTCCCGGCCGGCTCCCCGTAGACGATGCCGTGATAGATCTCGTCCACGATCAGTCGGACGTCCTGTGCCTCGCACCAGGCTGAGACAGCCTCGAGGTCTTCCCTGCCGAGCATCGTCCCTGTCGGATTCGAGGGGCTGGCGACGACAAGGCCGTCCAGATCACCGGACCCCTCGAGGGTCTCCTCCGACAGAAGCCAGTGCGCGCCTGCGTCTACCCGAACCGGAATCACGTTCACACCGAATGCCGTCAGCATGTTCCGGTAGCAGGGGTAGCCCGGTACGATCACGCCAACGCGAGCTCCTTCGTCGAAGCAAGCGAGGAATGCAAGGATGCACGCGCCCGAGCCGCCCAGTGTCACTATGACGCGGGACGGGTCCACGTGCGTTCCGTAGACGTCGAGGTAGTGGCGCGCGATCCGGCGGCGCAGGCCGGGATCTCCGGTCGCCGGCGTGTACCCGAGGCGGTCTCGTTCGATCGCCTCGCGTGCGGCGGCAATCGCAGCGCTCGGTGCGGGCGTGGGCGGTTCCCCGACTTCGAGATGGAAGACGTCGGCTCCATGCGCGGCCCGCTCGGCCGCCATGCCCATGACGGCCATCACATGGAAGGGCGGAATGCCCGATCGAGTCGACACGTCCCGAGACATGGCCGCCAGACTGTACCGGAAGTGCCTCGAACGACTTCGCGCGCTTACGATCCCCCGGGTGCGAACTCAGCGCATGACTGCTACCGCGGTCGCAAGGCACGCCTCCACTCCCACTCGAGCCCCGGTGGTCTTTCTGGCTCTGATCGTCGCCCTGACCACGGGCATGCTCGTCGCCGCCTGTTCGCGCCGGCTGCCCGACAGGCCTGAGGACGCCGCCGGAAAGCCCCTCGCCGTCGACGATCCGGATCGCTACCTGCCGCCCCGGCTCTCCGACCTGCGCGTGGGCAAGCTCCCACCGACTCTGAACGACGACGTTGCCACAAGGGCAGCGGTCTACGGATTGGACGAGTGGGTACGGGCCTACCAGGGGGCCACGCTGGTGGCAGGGGCAGGCGACTTGGCACGCGGATTCCTGTCGGTGGTCCAACGAGGCGATCCCGACCCCGAGCTCGAATCGCGCGTTGCGTTCTTCGGGAGCGGCTCGGGGGAGGTCACGGACCCGACGGAGCGACAGGTCGGGGGCGAACGCGTCCAGACCGGCACGGTGGAGAACGCCGACGGGACCTTTCCCTTCGCGGTCTGGTCACCCGAGGA
>QWHP01000264.1 GCA_021404985.1 Actinobacteria bacterium ATB1 | reverse complement strand
AACCGGCCGATCTCCCGCAGGTAGGTGCCTCTGTGGATGTGCACCCCGTGCGAGCCGGCGTACCAGTGGATTCGAGGGCGGCCCCACTGTTCCCAGAGGAGTTGAGCCTGATACGGGCGTGTGACGCCGTCGCCGTCGGCGCCGATCACGAGCAGACGGTCTCGCGGGAGTACCGGGAGATGCTGTAGCGGAGTGTGCACCGCGGTGGCGCGCCTCACGTCGTCGAGGTCGAGACCCAACCAGGACAGCAGCGGTACAAGGAGGTTGCCCCCCGGCCGCCAGTCGAGGATCACGTCGATAAGGGAGGTGGCCGGAATGATCGGGACGGCGAAATCCAGACGGTGCTCGAGCCCGGCCATCAATGCAGTCGTATAGCCCCCGAGACTCGCACCCATCATCCCGGTGCGTTCCACCCCACGGCGTTCGAGCCAGGAGAGCAGTACCCGCAGATCGTGGACCGTGTGTGCGAACGCCTCCGCCATGCGTGCGATGTCGAAGCTTGGAAAGCCGAAGCCCGGCATGAAGACGGCCCTCTCGCCGTGGAACGGAAGTGAGAAGAGAAGGACGTCGAGTCCCCTCTTGAAGAGCCACCGGGCGTTGAAGAGCTCGGTGTTAAGGTTGGGACTCGAGACGAGGTATCCGTGGACGAGAACGATGGTCGGACGGGGCCCGTCGTCGTGCGTCCAGTGCCTGGCATGGCAGATCCGGTTGCCGTGGTGGCGCAGATACGCCCTACGGACCCCCGGATTGTGAGGTTCGAACGGGCTTGCGAAGAAGATGTCCCAAACCTCGCCGTCGGAAGGCACGAACGAAGCCCGCCCCACCTCTCTGCGGGCCGGTGCGATCGTGTCGGCCGGCGGCACGAAGAACGAGTCAGGATCCGAGACGAAGCCGCGCTCGGCGTAGTACTCCCATTCAGCGAGCACGGAGGACCGTCGCGAGAGGCCCCTGAGGATCGTGGGAAGGGATGACGCCATGACGACCGATGTGAGGGCCTGTGCCACACCCAGGTCGATCCCAGACGACACGGCCGTGAGAGCACCGTCGCCGGGCTGTGGGACCGAGACCGGAGGCCGGAAGCCGCGTAAGGCCTCGAGGTCGACGCCCTCGTGCCAGTAGGGAACTCCCGTGACCCGAGGGGGGGCAAGGGGCTCGACCGGTCGCAGCTGGCTCATTCGCTTCCCTCTGCTGTGCGACATTCCGCTCCCATCGGGACTCAACGCCCGAATGGGTCTGCCTGTGGACAGATTCTCCCCAGAATGCCGCCATACCTGTGCACCGGCACCAAGCGTGACGTTGAGACCCCACTCCGTCCCCGGTCGTTACACCCCGACCGTTACCGTTCGTGCGCGAGTCAGCGGAGGCGGGAGGCTGCGGCAGAGATCCGGTCGATCGAGGCATCGACCACGTCGGAAGTATCGGCCTGCACCATGATCCGCAGCTTGGGTTCCGTGCCCGATGCACGGACGACCACCTGCCCGCGTTCCCCTAGATCCGACTCGACCGACGCAACCACGTCCCAGAGCTCGTCCGCGTCGTCGAGTACCCTTTGGTCTGCGAGGGCCACGTTCACGAGCCTCTGCGGCACCTTCTCGATCTCGGCTGTCAGCTCCGACAGCGGACGCCCCGAACGCTTCAGCACCGAACAGAGCATGAGCGCAGTGAGCAGGCCGTCCCCCGTCGGTGCGAGATCACGGAAGATGAGGTGACCCGACTGCTCACCGCCCAGGGAAAGGCCGTTGCTCTCAAGGGAGAGGAGAACGTTCCTGTCGCCTACCGGGCTCATCTCGACGGAGATGCCCCGTGACGACAGGTACCGACGCAACCCGAGGTTGCTCATGACGGTCGCGACTACGCCGTCTCCGGTCAGCCTTCCTCGTGCGTGGAGATCGACGGCACACACGGCCAGGATGTCGTCTCCGTCGACCACGTGCCCCTGCGCGTCGACGGCGACGAGCCTGTCGGCGTCGCCGTCGAATGCAAGGCCGATGTCGGCCCTTGACACCCTGACTCTCCGTGCGAGCTCCCCAGGTTGCGTCGCGCCGCAACCGGCGTTGATGTTGAGCCCGTCGGGCTGGTCGAAGATGGCTTCGACCGTGACGCCTGCCTCCCGCAGGACCCTGGGTCCGAGGAGCGATGCAGCACCATTGGCACAGTCGACGATCGCCCGGATACCCGCCAAGGACTCGCCGAGGCTTGCGAGCAGGACCCTCACGTAAGTCTCGGAAAGGTCCGTGTCCTGCCTGACGGAGCCCATGCGGGCCGGGTCGCATACGTCCGCCCCGCCGGACTCCACGACGGCGTCCAGTTCAGCTTGGATCTTGGACTCCAGTTCGTCGGGAAGCTTCTGCCCTCCGGCAGCGAAGAACTTGACGCCGTTGTCGCTTGCAGGGTTGTGCGAGGCCGAGACCACAGCGCCGGCATCGGCGCCGAGCTCGCGCGTGACGAGGGCGACCCCGGCGGTCGGGATGACGCCGCACTCGACAACGTCTCCGCCTGCTGCTGACATGCCCGCCGCTAAAGCAGACCTGAGGCTCGCGCTCGACGCCCTGGTGTCCTCCCCGACGACAACAGTGGGGATCCTGCCAGAGGCCTCGACGAAGGCACGTGTCGCGACAACGCCTAGGTCGAGCACGAAGTGCGCAGTCAGCTCCGTACCCGCACGGCCGCGAACGCCGTCGGTTCCGAAGCGGGGATGGGACCTCTGGGTCACCGCTTGGAGTACTGGGGCGCCTTGCGGGCCTTCTTGAGGCCGTACTTCTTGCGTTCCTTCTTACGCGGGTCCCGCGTCAGGAACCCTGCGCTCTTCAGCGCAGGGCGCCTGTCGGAGTCGAGCTCGCACAGGGCACGCGCTATGCCCATCACGAGGGCGCCGCTCTGCCCGCCGACACCACCACCGTGGATGGTGGCGTCGACGTCGTACGCCTCCACGCAGTCCACGACGCGCAGCGGCTCAGTGATCTGCATCTGGAGCGTCAGCGACGGGAAGTAGTCCTTGTACGGCCTGCCATTGATCGTGATCTCGCCATTGCCCTCACGCAGCCGCACTCTCGCGACCGACGCCTTCCGGCGCCCGGTGGTCTGGCAGAGCGGTGCTGTCATCCCGTCATTCCTCCTCGTCCGCCGGAGTGTCTTCCTCCGTGACGTCGACCTTGCCCTCTTCGGCAGACGCCTCCTCGGGCTCGCGCTCCTCCTCGGCAGACACCTCCTCGGGCTCGCGCTCCTCCTCGGCAGACACCTCCTCGGGCTCGGGCTCCTCCACCTTCAGCGCCGCTTCGGCTTCCTCGACCTTGGCTTCCCCTGCCTTGGCCTCGGCCTTGCGCACCTTCTTTCGACGGTTTTTGCCAGAGCCGGGCTCGCCCGGTTCTCCGGCGAATTGCGCATGGTGCGGGTGTTCCGGGCCTGCGTAGACCTTCAGCTTCCGGATCATCTGACGGGACAGACGATTCTTGGGCATCATGCCCTTGACAGCTCTCGCTACCACACGATCGGGGTGTGTCTCGAGCTCCTCAGCGAGCAGACGGCTCTTCAACCCGCCCGGGTAGCCCGAATGCCGGTAGTGGAGGGTCTGTTGGGCCTTCTGTCCACTGATCGCGATCTTGCCGGCGTTCACCACCACGACGAAGTCCCCGCAATCAACGTGAGGGGAGTACTGCGGCTTGTGCTTTCCGCGTAGAAGGGTCGCCACCTCGACCGCGAGGCGGCCGAGAGCCTTTCCGTCCGCGTCGATGCAGTGCCACTGGCGCGAGACATCTTGCTTCTTGGGCATGTAAGTCGCCACGATGGGCTCCCGGGACACTCCGATGCGGACGATGCTCTTGTGCCGCTTCCGCGGGCGGCTGCCTGCTCCGACAGAGCGACACGCGCACTCGGCACGGCGCCAGGACAGACGAAAATCCTATGCCTGACCCGGGTGGGCGTCAAACGCAGGCCCATCAGGTTACCAGGCCACGACGTGGCCAGTGCGCCCAGCGGTGCCAGACTGGTCGTGAGACATGGATCGACCCTCACCCACGCAGACACATAACTCGGTCGACAGGGCGATGCCGAGACGGCCTCCGCCCCCCGGACTCGCGCGGCTCGCCGAGGCCGTCGAGGCTCGCCTCGACGAGATGGTCGAGAACGCCTTGGGCGACATCCTCGCCGAGGTTCCGGTATACGCCCGCAGGGGCCCGGAAATCGCCGAGGACACACGACGGGCTGCCGCCTACGTGTATGCGTCCTTCCTGGAGATGCTCAGAACGGGCCATCCCCCGAACGAGGCCGTGGCACGCTCGCTGGCAACAGTCGGAGCGGACCGGGCCGCTCAAGGCATCCCGCTGTCCGATCTCTTGCAGGCCTTCAGGATCTCGGCGCGATCGGCCGCGGAGATGATCGACCTCGTCGTCCGCGAAGAGAACTTGGACCGCGACGCCGCCCTCTGGGCGATGGAGTCAGTCGTGAGCTGGGTGGACCTCATCTCGAACCTGGCGTCCAGGGACTATACGCGTGCCCAGGCCCGAATGCTCCACGAGAGCGAAGAGCGCCGCCGTGGGTTCCTCCTCGACCTCCTCTACGGGGGAATCGCCGGCGACGAGGCGCTCGAGCGAGCGGACGAAGTCGGCTGGGATCCTGCGGCCGACTACTGGGTGGGGATGTTCGGCTCCGCACGCGGCAGTGAGCCGGGACAGGACGTGCGAGAGAGGCTCACCTCGGCCTTCGAGTTCGGCTTCGTCGCCAGGACTCGCGGGGAACTC
>QWHP01000263.1 GCA_021404985.1 Actinobacteria bacterium ATB1 | reverse complement strand
GCTGATGCGGTGCTGCTCCCGATCCACGGACAGAACCTTGACCTCGATCTCGTCGCCCGGCTTGGCAAACTTGCGGGGGTGCACGGACCTACCCCACGTCAGCTCCGAGCTGTGCACGAGCCCGTCCGCTCCACCGATGTCCACGAAGAGGCCGATGTCGGTCGCGCTCGTGACGGTGCCTTGGCGCACCTCGCCCTCTTCGAGGGTGGCATAGAGCTCCTCGGCACGCTGGGCGCGTTCCTCGCCCAGGATGGCCTTGCGTGACAGGACGAGCTTTCGACGCTTCGGATCTGCCTCAATGACCTTGCAGCGCAACTCCTGCCCCAGGAACTGCGACAGGTCGCTCACCGGTCTGAGGTCGATCAGTGAGGCCGGCAGGAAGGCGTCCACGCCGATGTCGAGTCTCAGGCCACCCTTGACGACCTCCGAGACGACACCGCTGAGTGGCTCACCTGCCTCGATCGTCGGAGCAAGCCTGTCCCAGGCTTCCTGTTGGGCACGCCTCGTGAGGGAAAGGCGCGGGTGCCCGTCGGGCGCGTCCAGCGAGGTGACCACCGCCTGCACACGCTCACCGATCGTCACGACCTCTTCGGCGAACGTGTGTGGGGGGGCGACGACCTCCCTCACGGGCATCACGCCCTCTACGGGGAGACCCAGGTCGAGGATGACGGTCTCGAGGTCGATCTTGACGATATTGCCCTCCACGACGTCGCCCTTGGCGAACGGGAGCTCCCTCTCCCACGGGAAATCGGGGACCTCGCGATCGACAGTGGTCGTGGTGCCGTCGACACCTGCGTCCTCCGACTCCGCCACGGCGGGCTTGGTGACTACGGGCTCAGCCGCCGCATGCTCCGCGCCCGTTCGATCTCCACGGACCTCGGTAGTCGGTGACGTCGCACCTGGGCGATCCTCACTGCCCGCGTGGGACTCCGACTCGTCGGTCTCGCTGCCCGACTCGAGCCCCGGACCGGCCTCCTGCGTCGTCGTATCGTTGCTCATGAACCCGGCCAGCATAGAGGCCCCGGACCTGGCGCCCACAGGCCGAGGGAACGCCTGTTAGGTCGAGTCGACCTCTTGCCTCGGCGACCGGTAGAAGACGGCAAGCTGCAGGGCCGCCACCAAGGCCCCCGAGAGTGCGATGAGACCGCCCCACCAGCCCTGGAGCCAGACCTGATCCGTAAACCCGACGGCATCGTCGATGCTCCACTGCCCCGGGCCGAGGAGGCCGAGGGCAAGCGCCACGACCATGATGGCGAGGACATACTCGACGCCCTCCTTGATTATGAAGAAGCCGTGAAATCGATGGTGGGTTGCGATCGCGACCGTCAGGAGACCAACGAAGCCTGCGGCGGCAACCGGCGTCAGGAGCCCCAAGGCGAGTAGCAAACCTGCGCCGCATTCGGTCAAGGCCGCCGCCCAAGCCTGGAGCTTTCCGTGGCGCAGACCGAGACTCTCGAACCACCTGCTCGCCCCCTCGATCCTGCCACCACCGAAGATGTGGTTCAGCCCGTGAGCCACCATCATCAGGCCGAAGTAGAGCCTGAGCAATAGAAGAGCCAGATCGGCTGGATCACCGGTCTCGATCATCTGTTCCCCCGTCTCGATCTGCGGACCCGCTGCAGAGACGCCGGAAAGCTAGCGCCCGCAGGGATCGCGGCATGAAACAGGCGCATGGCCCCGACGTCTCATGCGACGAACCAGCCGGTAGCAACGGCCGTCAAGGCCGCCACGCACCCCGACACGCAAACGATGTGGACGGCGGCCCTGGATGCACGAGAACGAGCTCCGAGCCACTCCCCTGTCGCTCCGAACACCGGCCAAGCACTCAGCAGATACCGGGACATGGAGAGATGGCTGCTGGAGAAGAGAGGAAAGCCGATCATCACGGCCGACCACAGCCCTGCCTCGAGCGGCCATGAGCCCCGCTCCCTCCCCGACCGGCGGAGAAGCCATGCCGAGGCGGTGACCCCCAGAGCAACGCTCGCCATGTCGAACAGCGCTTCGAGACGGGCAGGGAGGCCATGGTCGCCCGTTACCTTGCGGAAGGCGTCGACGAAGATGACCCACGGCAATGCCGGCCGACGGCCCCAAGGCCGGCCCGCACCCAAGAAGGCGAATGCGTCTCCGGCCTGGATCTGCTGTGCGGCCAGCACGGGGACGAGAGCGAGAACACCCGCTGCGTAGAGGAGAGCGACGGGCTCGAGCCGTCGCATTTCCCGGATCCGCAGGGCGACGAGGAGCGCTACGAGAAGCACGCCGGGTATGCGCGACATCGTCGCGAGCGCCGCACCCACGACCACGAGCCAGTGGACATGCCGGCGGAAGGCCCAGAGCGCCGCCGCCGAAGCCGCGAGGAAGAGCGCCTCGGAGTAGTAGGACCAGAGGATGTAGGACGCCGGCCAGACGAGGAGGAGCACGAGGCCGGACCGTGCGGTCCGCTCCCCTCTCCATTCCCGCAAGGTGACGTAGACCGCGCACAGCGCTCCGGCAGCGGCGAGGTTCGTGACGACGAGGATGGCGACGAGTTCGCTCCGGACCAGCCAGACGACGGGCCTCGTGACCCACGGCAGGAGCGGGAAGAATGCGGTCGGCTGCGCGGAGTCGGGTATGAACTCGTATCCGTTGTGCAGGATCCTGAGGTACCACTCGCCGTCCCATGCGGTCACGAGGTCGACAGGGTCGCCTGCTATCGCCCATGCCGTCAACGCCCAGGCAGATCGCCAGACGGCGAAGGCGACGAGAGGGAAGACGAGGACTCTGGCCGCGCTTCGAAGCCGGAGCAATCGAGGTCGGATCGTCGCCAGCGGTCGGCTCGGCGCGTGACCCACCCTCCCGGACACGGTGCGGGGTCCGGTCGCCTCCGTCATCGGTGTCGCGCCAACTCGGTTCTTGCGATCGCCCGCCTGTGTACCTCGTCCGGCCCATCCACGAAGTGCAGCGTCCTGGCGTGGCTGTACATGGCCGCGAGGGGGAACTCCTGTGTCACTCCGCCCCCGCCGTGCGCCTGTATCGCCCTGTCGACGACTGTCGTGGCCAGCTCGGCCGCCGCCACCTTGATCGCTGCGATCTCGTTGCGTGCCGCTTTCTTCCCCATCGTGTCGATCGCCCAGGCCGCACGTAGGACGAGGAGCCTGGCCTGTTCGATCGCGACCCGTGAGTCTGCGATCCACTCCTGGACGACACCTTGTTCGGCCAGCGGCTTGCCGAACGCCTCGCGTTCGAGTACGCGACGGCACATGAGCTCGAGCGCCCGCTCCGACAGTCCGATCGCCCTCATGCAGTGGTGGATCCGCCCCGGGCCCAGGCGGGCCTGTGCGATCGCGAAGCCGCCACCCTCCACGCCCAAGAGGTTCTCCTGTGGTACGCGGACCTCGTCGAAGGTGATGTCGCCGTGGCCACCCCGATCCTCGTACCCGAACACGGTGAGCGACCTGTTCACAGTGACGCCACGCGTCCCGGACGGGACGAGCACCATGGACTGCTGGTGATAGGTGTCTGCGTCAGGGTCTGTCTTGCCCATGACGACGAACACGTCGCATCGGGGGTCGAGCGCTCCAGTGGTCAACCACTTTCGTCCCGTGATCACGTAGTCGTCGCCGTCGCGCTCGATTCGACAGCGAATGTTCCGTGCGTCGCTGGACGCGACCTCGGGCTCGGTCATGGCGAAAGCAGAGCGGATCCTTCCGTCGAGCAGGGGTTCGAGCCACCTCTCCTTCTGCTCCGGTGTCCCGAACTCGGCGAGGATCTCCATGTTCCCGGTGTCCGGCGCCGAGCAGTTCATCGCCTCCGCAGCGAGCGGAGCGCGACCCGTCAGCTCCGCCAGCGGCGCGTACTCGAGATTCGTGAGCCCCGCACCGTGGACGTCGCCGGGGAAGAAGAGGTTCCAGAGGCCTCGCGCGCGCGCTTCTGCCTTCAGCTCTTCGAGAACCGGCGGTGGGGCATGCCGGTCCCCCTGCTCCGCGTGCTGGAGTGCGTACGTCGCCTCCGCCGGGTAGACCGCCTCGTCGAGGAACCTCTGAACACGCTCTTGCCATTCCAGCATCCTGGGCGTGAAGGCGAAATCCACGGACAGATCCCTCCTCAGCCCGCGCGGAGCTCGTTCGCCAGAGCGACCATCTCGTCATAGAGGCCGAGGACGTCGAACGGCGCGTCCCACGCCTTGCCGTCGAACTCGCGGTAGGCACGGTCGACACCGAAGACGAGCCGCTCGGGCTCGGCCCAGTCGGCATACGGGCCCCGGGCGATTTGCCGGGCAGCTTCCGACGCAGCCTTGCCTTCCTCCCAGTAGACGCGGGACTCGTCGAGAAGCCACTCGAAGTACTCACGCATCTCGGTGGCTGCCTCCTTGCCGGCGAGAGGTCCGTGGCCCGACACGACGTGCTCGACGTCGAGGGATTCGATCAACCCCATGGCCTCGATGAGGTTCGCGTAGGTGCCTTGCCACTGCAACGGATGACAGAGGCGGAAGACCACATCGCCCGCGAACACGACGCCGTCCTCGTGCACGACGACGATGGCATCGCCCGCGGTGTGGGCCGGACCGACGTAGCGAACCTCTACCTCGACCCCGCCCACGTCGCGCAGCAATGTGTCGTCGAAGGTAGTCGTGGGTGGCGTGGGGACGATCCCCTCGAAGTCGAACTCGTCCATCAGGGACCGGAGATGGCGTCCGGCCGGAAGGCTGTCGAGATCACCTCGCTTTACGGCCTTGAGCAGATCGAGCGTTCCCGGTGCTGCCAT
>QWHP01000262.1 GCA_021404985.1 Actinobacteria bacterium ATB1 | reverse complement strand
GGCAAGGCAGCGGCGTCTTCTGACGACTGAGCCAGAGTCCGAACACGGGCGGCAGGGATGCTTGCACTCGACCACGCCCGGCTACGATCGGCACTGATCCACCTGCGGACGAGACGACTTACGGGCTGTGTCTGCCCGGTATCGAGCCCCGAAGAGAAGGACCCCACGCGAATGGTCGACGACACTCTCGAAGAGGAAATCGAACACACCGGCACGGTCCGGATCGCGTACACGGGACCGGTGATTCCCCACTGGCGTTACGAGCTCGTCGAAGGTGACCGCGAGATCATCACCGAGTTGGTCCACAGGGCGAACTCGGTCATCGGCTTGCTTCCGCCGACCGACCCGCAGTTCAGGCGCAATCGCGACCGAGTCCAGCGCGATGCGGACAGGAACGGAATCACGGTTGAGTGGCTCGGAACGAATCTTCCAGAGGATCGTGAGGACGGGCAGGACCGCGAGGCGCACGCCGGCCAGACCTGACGGCCCTCGATCCAGCGAACGGGACCGCTCGGAAGCGGGAGCGGGACGAAGGGGCACGCGAGCGAAGCTTTCATGAGCCAGATCCCAACCCGTCTCGCAGCCCTCGATCTCGGGACCAACTCGTTCCATCTCGTCGTTGCCGAGGCCGGCGAGTCAGGAGCGCTGCGGACGATCACACGTGAGAAGGAGATGCTTCGTCTAGGGGACGTCGTCGCGGCGACCGGGCGGATTGGGGCTGCCTCGGAGGTGGCGCTCGAGGCGATCCGCCGCCTGACCGAGATTGCCAGGGCTCAGGGCGTGGACGAGGTCGCGGCGTGTGCGACAGCCGCGATCCGCGAGGCCGAGGACGGGAGCGACTTTGTCGAGGCGGTCTTCGCCGAGACCGGAGTCGAGGTCCAGGTGATCTCCGGCGAGCGGGAAGCGCAGCTCATCTTCCAGGCTCTGCAGGCATCGATCGACTTCGACGGCCGGCGCGCTCTCGGCATCGACATCGGCGGGGGGTCGGTCGAATTTGCCGTGGGCGGTCAGTCGAAACTCGACTGGGTCGGATCCGTCCGCCTTGGGGTCGGGCGTCTCACAGCAACCCACGTGTCCTCTGATCCCGTGAAGCCGAAGGAGCGCCGTGAGCTCGAAGGTCTGATCCGATCGACCCTGGCTCCGGTCGTGGAGGAGGCAGGCGCTCATGGTTACGACTTCGGCATCGGCTCGTCGGGGACGCTCCTCTCGTTTGCGCGCATCGCACAAGCCCGAGTTCAGGGAGACGAAAGTCAAGGCGATGGCGCCGCCTCCCTGACGGGCTATCGACTCGCCGCCGACACTGTCAGGGACCTGTGCAAGATGCTCGTGAAGAGCGACGCCGAGCGCCGGAGCCGGATCCCCGGGCTCGAGCCGAAGAGAGCCGACCTCATGCCGGCGGCGGCGGTTCTCGTCGGTGTCGTGCTCGACGAGCTCGCCCTCGAGGAGATCGTCTTCACCGAGTGGGGGTTGCGTGAGGGAATCATTCTGCGTCAGCTCGCGCACCCCGTCTTCTCTTCGGGTGATCCGAGCAGGATCCGGGCGCGTGCGATTCGCGACCTCGGCGTCCGGCATCACTTCGACGAGCTCCACGGTCGCCAGACCGCGCGCCTGTCGGGCGCGCTGTTCGCGGAACTCCATGACGACCTCGGTCTCTCAGCCGACGACCGTGAGCTCCTCGAGCTCGCCGCCATGATCCACGACGTGGGGAACACGATCGCCCGGAAGGGACACCACCGGCACGGCGCCTACATCGTGCGCCACTCGGAGCTCGCCGGTTTCGAGCCCGAACAGAGGGCCCTCCTGGCCGCGCTCGTCCGGTTTCACCGCAGCGGAGAACCTCGTGACGGGATCCCCGAGTACGACGCACTCACCGAGGGGCAGAAGGGAAGGCTGCGGCCCCTACTGGCGTTGCTGCGCATCGCCGACGGGCTCGACAGCAGTCGACATGGGAACGTCCTCGGTCTCGACGTTCGCGTCGACACAGACGAGATCCTCATCCGGACCGTTTCGACCTCGGGCGACCCCGGCCTCGACCTGTGGGGAGGCAGGCGAAAATCAGAGCTCCTCTCCAAGCTCACTGGTAGACGGATCGTTATCGTCGGGCCGGACGAAGCGAGCCGAGAGACACACGAATGACTTGGCGCAAGTGAACGGGGGCCCGGCTCTCGGACCGCTAGCTTCTCGGTCGTTCCCAGAACTCGAGTCGGCGGAACCGACAGATCGAGAGGCACCCATGAAGTTCCGAACACTGTCAGCCCTGGCACTCGCAGCCATGCTGGCGCTCTTGCCCCTGGCCGGCTGCAGCGACGACAGCGACGAGGAGACCACGACGACGGGCGCAAGTGGAGAGTCGAGCGCCTGGGAGGAGGAGTGGCAGCCCGAGGTCGATGAGTTCGTAAGCGGGACGACGGAATGGTCGGCGTTCGCATCCGAGCCGGAGATGAACGAGGACATGGCGCAGTTCCTCCAAGAGAACTCCCAGGCGGCCCAGGACGCGCTCGGCACCATCGACGGTGCCGGTGAGGCTCCCTCGGACGAGCTCGACACGCAGCTTCAGGATCTCGTGAAATCGATCGAGAACGCGAAGTCTGCGATGGAGTCGGCCGAGTCGTGCACGGGTGCATGCACCTCGGAGCGTGAGGCCGTGACCAACTCACTTACCGAGGTCGAGACGTCCTTCGACACGATCTCCGAAACCCTCGCCCAAGCGGACTGAGCGACTCAGACGTCCGCCTTCCGGGAGAAGACCCACCAGGCGATCCCAGCCGGCACGGCTGTCCAGACGAGAAGCAAGATCGCCGCGGGCAGCGCCACCACGCCACCGAAGGTGTCGATGGCGTAGCTGCCGGCGGGGCCCAGAACGTCGAGGGACCCCTCGAGCTGGATCATCGAGAGGAGACGGAACGCCTCGACCGGATTTACGAGCGTCGAGAAGAAGAGCACGTTCACGGGCAACTCGGTCACGAGAGAGGCGCCCATGAGGCCGAGGTCGCCGACGAACGTGAGCACCAGCCAGACGAAGAGGGCGATACCGAGTGCCGTCCCTGCGCGCCGGGACAGGACGCTGATCAGCATTCCGACGGCGAGCATCGCGAGGGAGAGGAGCCACGATGACAGGGCGATCCCCAGCAGGTCGGCGGCGTCCACGGCCGAGGCACGCGCCGCGCTGACCAGTCCGGCGACTCCGAAACCGGCCGACACGGCGGCGAGTAGGGCGATGCCGATTCCGCAGAAGATCCCGAGGAAGACTTCCGTGCGGCTGACCGGATGGCTGAGAAGGAACCGCAGCGTGCCTGCCTCGCGCTGTCCGGCGACGCTCCTTGCCCCCAGGGTCAGTCCCATGAGGGGTACGACGAGCTGTACCAGGGCTATGAGAGAGGCAGCCGTGCGTCCGAACCCGCCGAATCCGACGACCTCCGTGTTCGACAGGGCGAAGGTGGCGAGTCCCGCTGCGAGCAGGGCGAAGCTCCCGGCGAAGAGCCAGAACCAGCGGTCCCGCACGGAGTCGCGCAGCTCCTTGCGTGCGATGATCCACACGAGGTTCGCCTGGAAGCCTCGCCTGATGAAGGGCGACTCGCCGGGCAGGGGTTCGGTGGGAGCGGTTTTCGGGGCCGGCTCCCGCGTGACCGTGTTCACCGCCACACCTCGAAGTCGGCCACCTCGATGCCCTCCTTCAGGAGCGCCTGAAGCGCGCCGCCCTTGTTCTGGGCGGACACGTCGACCATGAGCCCACGCGCGTTCCGGTAGGCGTGGAAGTCCAGGGACTCGAGGACCTCGACGGCGTCGTCCACCCGGTCTTCCTCGGAGAGGATGATGTGCAGGCGCGAGCGGATTCCGAGGCGATCAGCGAGCTCCGCCGGCTGGCATTCTGCGAGAACCCTTCCCTCGCCCATCGTCAGCGCCCTGTCAGCCAGTGTCCCGACCTCTTCGAGATGGTGGGACGTGAGGATCAGGGTCCGATCCGGTGCGCGCAGTTCCTCCAGCACCTTCAGGATCTTCTCGCGCCCGGCGATGTCGAGGTTCGACGTGGGTTCGTCGAGCACGAGGATCGGTGGGTCGGCGAGCAACGCTGCGGCAAGTCCCAGTCGCTGCTTCATCCCTCCCGAGAGGGCACCGACCTTCTTGTCGAACTGGTCGTCGAGCTCGACGATCTCGAGGACTTCCGTCACGCGGTCCGTCACCACGCCCCTCAGCTCTGCTGAGAGCACGAGTGTCTCACCCACGCTGAGGTCGTCGTAGAACGCGAGCTCCTGGGGCATGTGCCCTATCAGGTTCCGCACAGCCTTGCCGTCCATGGCCACATCTAGACCTTGGACCGTGATGTTGCCTTCGAAGTGGACGAGGCCGAGGAGGCAGCGGACGATCGTGGTCTTACCGGCACCGTTGGGCCCCCAGAAGGCGACCGCCTCACCGTCGGGTATGTCGAAGGAGATGTCGTCGACGACTGTGGCATCGCCGTATCTCTTCGTCAGATGCGATATCTCGATCACGTGACCTTCACCTCGGGACGTCGGTGTCGCAGCCGGAAGGGCCCGGATCCGGACGCGGCAAAGATCAGCAAGTCGAGCGCGACCAATCCTGCCGAGGCAAGTGCGAGAGTCCCGACGGACGGCTTGGGTGCTTCACGTGGCATCGGGGTGAGCTCGGGCACGGCCACGAGTGCCGCGTCGTCCACGACCTTGGGATCCGGACGCATCACGGGGAACGCGACCGACGCGAGGTCGACTGCCCGGGCGGCGGG
>QWHP01000261.1 GCA_021404985.1 Actinobacteria bacterium ATB1 | reverse complement strand
GTCGTCAGGCAGCTCGAGTGGGGGGCAGGACTAGTCGAGACCATGGGGATCCTCAGCTGAGGCACAGCATGCGAGGAACTCGACGAGGTCGTGTCGACTCTCGTCGAGGTGCACCGGATGGGTGGGGAATCCGCTGCCACCCTCTCCGCTCTCGCGTCGGACCAGCGTCTCCGCCGCCGGCTGCGCGCCCAGGCAGAGGCCCGCACGCTGTCCGTCCGGATTCTCGTCCCCCTCGTGTTCTGCATCCTCCCCGCCTTCGGTCTCCTCACGGTCGTCCCGATGCTCGCCCACGCCGTCGGCGGACTGGGTGTCTGACCGGAGCCCACGACTCCACGCTTCCCCCTCCCCATCTTCCCCGCCAGAGCGAAGGAGCGAGAGATGACCAGTCCCGTCGACACCCATGTTCTCGACCGGGCGAGAGCCGCAGTGACCGAGTGGCTCCCGGACCCGCACCTCACACGCGACGGCCTTCTCAGGCCGGGCGTGGCGCAAGCGACGGTTTCACCGTGGCCCAGCGGAGATGCCGGACAATCCACGACGGAGTACGCCTTCGTGCTCGTCGTCGTGGCGGTGATCGGGCTTGCCCTCTACGCGGTCGGACCCGAGAAGATCCAGGCGCTCTTCTCGTCGATCGTGGACAAACTGAGCGGCGACGCCCAGTCGAAGGTCAAGCTGCATGTCCCCTGAATCCGGGTCGGGCCGCCGCGACAGAGGCCAGGCAACCCTCGAGCTGGCAGTCGTGACCCCTGTGATCGTCGTCCTCCTCCTGGCGATCCTGCAGGTGGGCCTGCTCGGGGTGAGGCGAATAGCCGTGTCGGCGGCGGCCCGCGAGGGCGCGCGAGCTGCAGCGGTGTCCTCGGATGTCGAGAGCATCCGCAGGGCCGCCCGTAGCGCCGCGCCCGGAGAGGCGGAGGGGCTCAGCGTCGACGTCCGTCGCCCCGAGGCAGCAGGCGAAACGCTCTCTGTCACGGTAACGGACGTCGTGCGCCCCTCCGTCCCTCTCGCGTCCGTGCTGTTCCCCGACACGGTGACGATGAGAGCCACCGCGCGGATGGCGGTCGAGGTTCCATGATGCGACGGGACAGAGGTCAGTTGGCACCCCTGCTGGCGGCGTTCGTCGTGATGGCGGCTCTCGTCGGGGCCGCTGTCGCCGATCTCGCCTGTATCTCCGATACACGGGCCCGGGCCCAGACGGCCGCGGACGCCGCCGCTCTGGCGGCAGCGGGCGCACTGTTCGACGGGAGGGACCCTGCCGTGGCGGCCGGACGCCTCGCCCGGGAGAATGGTGCTGTCCTCGTTCGGCAGCCGGATATCGACCTCCAGGGATGGGCAGTGGATCTCACGGTTTCGGTCCGGACACCCACCCTTCTCCTAGGCACCCGAGAGGTGACGGCATCCGCTCGAGCAGCAGTCGACGTGTTCTGACGGGTACTCGGCTGTCAGTACATCTTCCAGATCGCCGAGAAGTCGAGCTGCCCCATGCCCTTCTCGTGCAGCTCGGCGAGGAGTGTCCGGGCGAGCTCTGTCCCTGCGAGGGACAGGCCGTTTTCTCCCGCGAGATCGAGCGCGAGGTCGAGGTCTTTGGCCATGAGGTCGGCTGCGAATCCGGGCCGGAAATCGTTCGAGGCCGGCCAGTCGGGTGCAAGCCCGGGGAACGGTGCCCGGGTGCGGAGCATCGTCGAGTCGGCGGTCGAGGCCGCCAGGACCTCGAAAACCGTGGCCGGGTCGACTCCGTTGCGGGTTGCGAGCAGGAAGGCCTCGAGAACTCCCACGGTTGTCTGCATGCAGCACAGGTTGTTGGCGAGCTTCACCACCTGCCCCTGCCCGCTGTCGCCGACGTGGACGATCCGGGACGAGTAGGAGTCGACCACGGGGCGGACGCTCTCGAGGGCGGCCGGGGCTCCCCCGACCATCACCGACAGAGTCCCGGCTGCGGCTCCGGGCGGTCCACCCGACACCGGTGCGTCGAGATACGGCACGCCGTGCGACTCGCAGAGTGCGGCAAGTGCCTTGGCGTCACTCGGAGCGATTGTCGAATGGTCGACCACGATCGCTCCCCGCTCGAGCGCGCCGAGCGCCCCGTCCTCACCGGAAAGGACGTCCTCGACGATCGGGCCGGTGGGAAGGCACACGCAGACCACGTCCCTTCCCGCCGCGGCGTCGGCGGGACTTCGAGCAGCGACGATCCGACCGCCGGTGTCCGCGGCCAGGTCGTGGCCGACGGAAGCCGTCCTGTTCCAGACGGCCAGCTCGAAGCCCGCGCGAGCGATGTTCACCGCCATCGGGCGTCCCATCACTCCGAGTCCCAGGTACGCGACCCGCACGGATTCTCCACTCAGTACTTGACGAACTCGAGGGGGCCCTTGGCCTTCTCGCGTTCGAGGATCGTGTCGAGGATTCGCAGGCGCAGCTTGCGGGGGATCCTGTCCGAGAGGAAGAGGCCGTCCATGGCCTTCGTCGCCTGCTCGCGGAGGGGATCCGGGAGTCTGTTGAAACGCTTGTAGATCTGCGTCAGGACGTGCACGTTCTCGCGGGCTCGGACCATCTCGGGCCGATCGGAGTCGGGAAGCTCCAGGATCGAGTCACAGAAGATGGAGTCGCGATGCCCGTCCGTGAGGTAACCCTCCTCGACGCAGATGTCGTACATGTGAGTGTTCGGGAAGGGATAGAAGACCGACACCTGCATCGTGTCGGGCTCCGCGCGGGCATTGACCTTGATCGTGTCGAGAACCATGTCGACGGTCTCGTGAGGCATCGCGACCATGTTCGTCGACACGGTCTTGATGCCGTGGGCCTTGCATGCCTGGTACACGCGGACAATGTCGTCGTTCGTCATGTGCCTGTGCAGGATGCGTCCCCGCAACCATGGGTTGCCGGACTCGATGCCCATCGCCATGACCTCGCAACCGGCATCCGCGAACATCGCGATCGTCTCCTCGTCGAGGAG
Source organism: Actinobacteria bacterium ATB1 (assembly GCA_021404985.1). Taxonomy (GTDB): domain Bacteria; phylum Actinomycetota; class Acidimicrobiia; order UBA2766; family UBA2766; genus QWHP01. Next base: position 1,794 of record QWHP01000261.1, on the reverse strand, counting down.
GTTGACGAACGCGTTGCAGACGAAGGGGAGTCCGATCTCGGCCTTGTACTTCGCGCAGAACTCCGTGAACCAATCCTCGTCCCAGGTCAGGATGTCGTCGTCGAAACGGATGAACTTCAGGCCGGGGGACCGCTCGCGCAGCCAGCGGAGTTCGCTGATCACGTGGTCGACGCTGCGGAAGCGCACGTAAGCCTTGCGGTTGGGGTACTGCAGACGCTGGATGTGGTTCGAACAGTACGTGCAGTTGTAGGGGCAGCCGCGGCACGCCATCACGGTTCCCCGCTCCCGCTGGTCCTCGCAGAGGAGTTCGTCGTCGAAGAGGTCCCTGTCGGCGAAGGGAAGCGTGTCGAGGTCCTCGATCAGCGGCCGGACGGGATTCCTCACCACCTTCCCGCCTGCTGCGATACCCCAGACGTTGTCGATGCCCAAGGGGTCAGATCCGGATTCGAGTGCCTCGGCGAGCTCGACGAGGGCGAAATCGCCCTCTCCCCGGACGACGAAATCAATCGAGGGGGTCCCGGGGACGATGTCCTCGGCGTCGAGCTGGGCGTGCGTGCCTCCGCACACGGTCGTGAGGTCGGGCATCGCTTCCCTGACCCACTCCGAGTACATGCGGGCCTTCTGGTACATCATCGTGGTCGCAGAGAAGGCGAGCATGTCGGGCGCCCTTACCTTCACCTCGGAGACGAACTCCTCCCGATCCCAGGGCCTCACGACGTGGATGAGATCTACGTCGTGTCCGGCGTCCTTGAGCTGGCGCGACATCATGGCGATCCCGAGGTGGAGCCGCGCCTCGGGGAAGAACGAACCGTCGGCGTACTGGAAGAAGTCCGGATAGACGAACGTGATCTTCATCGGGTGCGAGCATAGGAAACCCCATCGTGGGGTTTCAGATCTGATGACCGCCCGTGATCTCGGCGAGGAGGAGGAGGGCGCCGTCCTTGTCGAGAGGGTCGTTCCAGTTGCCGCATTTCGGCGACTGGACGCAGGACGGGCAGCCCGAAATGCAGGGACAGGCGTCGATCAGGTCGCGTGCGGCCCTCAGAGAGTCCTCGCCCCGGCGGAAGCCGGCGTCCGCCAATCCGGCGCCACCCTGGTAGCCGTCGTACACGAACCAGGTCGGGAGGCCCGTCTCGGGGTGTGTCGCCATCGAAACTCCACCCAGGTCCCACCTGTCGCATATGGCGAACCGGGGGAGTATTCCGATCACCGTGTGCTCGCAGGCGTGGACGGTACCGGGGACGCGCAGGTGGTCGACACCGGCCGATCCGAGGATCTGGTCGGGGACCGTGATCCAGAAGGCGCGGGTGTCGAGAACCTGAGGGGGGAGGTCGAGAGGAGTGAAAGGTGCCTCGGGATCTGCCACATAGGGGTCGACCGGGTCACCTCTCAGGTCTTCGTGTCCGGCGATTGCGAGGGTTCGGTATCCGAGCACCCAGCGGGTCGTCTGCACGCGGCCGAGCGCGATTGTCGCCCGAGGGCCGGGTTCGCGGTTGGCGCCGAGCTCGACCACGGAGTCGACGTCGAGGATCTCGATCTCGGTCGTCGTCCGGGGTTGGGTGGTGACGGTCCTCTCCGTTCGGGCGACGATCGCGGTGCCGGCCTCGAGGTCGAGGTCCGACACGAGCCAGCGTTCGCCCTGGTGCAGGTAGACAGCCCCGGGATGGACTGTCACAGCGGCCCTTCCCCGGTCGACCGTCCCGATGCGGCGCTCGCTGCCCTCCTCCACGATCTCGACCTCGCCGCCCTCGGATGACCTGACGCCAACCGAGCGAGCGGGAGACCTGCGACCGG
>QWHP01000260.1 GCA_021404985.1 Actinobacteria bacterium ATB1 | reverse complement strand
CGGGCACCTACCAGGGGAGCGTCACCCCGGAGGGCTTCGAGGCGGTCACTGGCATGGACGTCGACGTCACCGTGCAGACAGACGGCGACCTCGCCGTCGTCGAAACCGTCGTCTACGACTTCGCCAACCTCCCGAACCGCCACGGGATCTACCGGTTCATCCCGGTCAGGTTCCGCTACGACGATCGCTACGACCGCATCTACCCCATCGAGGACGTCAGCGTCACCGGCTCTCCCGGGACCCCGACCCAGCACGAGCAGGGAACGCAGGGCAACGACTTCTTCCTCAAGATCGGGGATCCGAACCGTCTCGTCGAGGGCACCCACACCTACACCATCTCCTACACGGTGAAGGGCGCCCTCAACGCCTTCGAGGAATGGGACGAGCTGTACTGGAACGTCGTCGGCGACCGATGGGACGTAGGCATCCGCCAAGCCACGGCGACGGTCCGGCTCGAGCGCGGAGAGATCACCGCCGCCCGCTGCTTCGCCGGACCGACCGGCACGACCTTCGCCTGCCAATCCCAGGACCTGGCCACTCCCCCCGCTTCGGCCACCTTCGGCCAGGACGGCCTCTCGCCCCATGCGGGAATGACGGTCGTCGTCGCCTTCCCGAAGGGCACTGTCACCTCGACGGGACCGATACTCGAGGAGCGCTGGTCCGCGACGCGAGCCTTCGAGGTGAACGCCATGACCGCCGGCGCCTCCGCCGCCCTCTTCCTCCTCGGAACCGGACTCGTCGGGGGACTCCTCTGGTTCCGGGGCCGAGATCGCCGATACCGCGCTCAAATGGTGCCCGGACTCCAGCCGGATCCCAACGCCGAGTCGCAGGCGGAACGGCTTCCTCTCTTCGACGCCGAGCCGGCTCCCGTCGAGTATCGCCCCCCGGACGGCATCCGTCCCGGTCAGGTCGGGACGCTCATCGACGAGGTGGCGAACCCCCTCGACGTCACGGCCACGATCGTCGACCTCGCGGTTCGCCAGAAGCTCATCATCGAGGAGATACCCAAGGAAGGCTGGTTCGGCAAGACCGACTGGAACCTGAAGAAGCTCACCGACGACACCACCGACCTCCAGCCGTACGAGTACCGGCTGTTCAAGGCGCTCTTCTCCGACGGGTCCGAGGTGAAGCTGTCAGACCTCAAGAACACCTTCCACACGCACATGGCCAAGGTCCAGGACGACCTCTACGTGGACATGGTCACCCAAGGCTGGTTCCCGCGAAGACCCGACAAGGTCCGTACCCACTGGGGCCTCATCGGCACGGGGGTCCTCGTCCTCGGGGCAGGGCTGACGGCGTTGGCCGCCTGGAAGACAACGCTCGGGGTGGTCCCGTTGGGCATCGTGGCCGGTGGCATCCTGCTCCTGGCGACATCGAGATGGATGCCCCACAGGACCCCGTCGGGAACCCTGATGCTCCGCCGCGTCAAGGGATTCGAGCGCTTCATGGAAACCGCGGAGACAGAGCGGATGGCGTTCGCCGAGGAGGAGAACGTCTTCGCCCGCTACCTCCCCTACGCGATCGTGTTCGACCTCGTCGACAAGTGGGCGAAGGCGTTCGAGGGGATCGGCCAGGACCCCGGCGAGGCGACACGCTATTTTTACGCCGCCCCCTACGCGTTCAACGCCGACTCCTTCACGTCCGCAATGGACAACTTCGCCACCACGACGAGCGGAACGCTCGTCTCGACACCCTCCTCCTCCGGCTCCAGTGGCTTCTCCGGTGGCAGCTCCGGTGGTGGCGGTGGCGGTGGCGGAGGCGGAAGCTGGTGAGGCGCCACCGCCAGATGACTGGCATGGGACACATGGGCGGTCAGGACTGCGCTCTGCTCGGCTCTCTGACTCGAGCTGGTGGGGTGCTGAGAAGCTCGGGATTCGACCGATCAGCGGCCGAGACCTCACAGGTCAGCGCAAGTGCAGCTCGGCTTGAAGGCCGTTCTTCAGCACCCGGCGAGCGAAGCGGAACCCCAAGGGGTTCCCAAGGGGGTGCGAGGGCGAAGCCCTCACCTGGCTCCGATCATTCATGAGATGGGCCGGGTGGGGCGGTGAGGGAGTTCTTGGAATCTTCTTCGTCTGTGTTCGCTTGGGAGGGGGGTGATCGGGCGTCGGCAGCGGTGTCTCGGGCGGCTGGGCGGCGGGTGAGACGCGCGTTTGCGCGGAAACACGCCTGGTGTCTCGTTCGGGATGGCCTCTCTCGGTTCAGGTCGTGAGGAGGCGGTCGAGGCGTTCGTATCCGGCGAGAGCATCAACGGTCCAGGGCCAGGCTCGGTCGAGGCGCAGACATAAGCGTCGGGCGACAGTCACTTACGATGCGGCCAGGCATGTGCAGAAGCCGGTATAGCGCAGCGTCGCAGGTGTCGCTGTGGTGAGGTCGCCATCGAGGATGTGATAGGGCCAGCCAGCAGGTGAGGATACGGGCAGCGAGGACACAGGCGAACCAGGCTTCGTTCGCTGCCCAGGCGATGCAGGGGAAACGTTCGAGCCCCGAGTCTTCGAGAGCCTCGATGTGGTTCTCGACCCGGGCATGTGCCCGGTGCTGCGTCTCGAGCGTGACACAGCCGCCGGTCTGGTTCGTGATGACACACTGGTAGCGCCACGGGCCTGAGTCCCGGAGTTTGAGTTGGGTACCGGGATGGGCCTGCTCACGGCGCACGATGACCCGTGTCCCAGCGGCAGACCGGCCGGGACCACATCGACCTCGGCCACACAGGCGCCGGTGCGCCTCTCGCCGTCGACAGTGCGGGCAGGCAGCCATGTGTCGGGGTCGATCTCGGCGATCGCATCTGCCACGTCGGGGTTGTAGCGGGCCGTGACCGAGAACTCGATGTTGCGAGATGTGAGGCCGTCCAGGAACGCCTTGACGTGCCCGGCTCTGTCCATCCGTGCCCTCCCCGTGGCGTGAAGCGTCCGATGCTTCTGGTCCTACCGGCAGCGTAGGCGAGGCGGGGATGACAGGCAGCGCCGGGCGCTGGCTAACCTTTCGCTGCGAGCAGCGCCCTCACGCCCGGGTCGCGGTCTCCGGGGAGGCATGGCCTCTCTTGCACCCACGGCCCTTGTCGACACCCGCGGCTGCGCCGTGAGCCAGGCGCCGCGCGACGGCGTCCACAGCCGGTGAGGCCAAGCGCCGGACCTCGTACTCTCGCCGGTGAAGTGCACCGCCGTCCGGCCCTGGCGTGATGAGAACTGCGCCCGCGCCGGCGTCGAGCATCGAGGCCGGTCCCCCCAGACGCGAAGCTTCGTGTTCGTCGCCCGGTGCGGCGGACCCCAGGGCGCCCTGTGCGGAACCGAGGTCGAGCCCCCTGTTGGCCCCGGACGCCACCGCCATCTGGTTTCGACCCGCTGAATCGACGACGACAAGGGCAACGCCGGTCGGCTGTGAGGACCGCTGGAGGCCGCGGCACCCGACTCCCTCCTCGGTCAACGCCCACTCTGCCCTGGTCTCGTGGTCGTCACGCCCGACGCAGCACACGATCTCGAAGTCGGCCCCGAGGCGTGCAGCCCCCACCCCGTGGTTCCCCCTCCTTGCCGCCATCGTGGACTGAGAGGTCGCCATCGATTACGGTCTCGCCGGGACCTGGCAGACGGGGAACACGGACGACCAGATCGACGTTCACAGCACCCAGCACAAAGACGCGTCCTCCGTCGCATCTCTCGTTCGCGCCGCTCGAGGGGGTGTCTCTCAATGCGACTGGTAGTAGCCGTAGTACGGCTTGAGGGGGTCGACCGAGTCGCTCCTGTTGAGAACCAGACCGAGTGGCTTGATGTTGGCCTTCTCGAGCTCGCGCTGGAGACGCCGGTGTGCCGGCTTCACCGCCTGCTCGGCATCCATGACCACGAGAACCCCGTCGGATATGCGCGCGACAAGGATCGTCTCCGCGACAAGGGTGAGGGGTGGTACGTCGATGACGACGAAGTCGTACACCGAGCGGAACCTGTGCAGCAGGGTCACGAGCCCCTCGATGGAAAGGCGTCGAGGCTCGTTGAGAGGCTCGGGTGCCATGAGAACGTCGAGGCCACCGATGGTGACGTGCTCGATCCTGCCCTCGGGCTCACCGATTGCGTCCACGACTGTGTAGACCGGCATGGGAACCCCGAGATAGCGGCGCACCATCGGCCTGGCGAGGTCGCACTCGATCAGGATCGTGCGATCCCCCGCCGACGCGCTCGCCGCGGCGAGTCCGATGCTGGTGAGCGTCTTGCCCTCCCCGGCGGTGGCCGACGTCACCAGGACGTTCTGGGGTGGCTCGCCTTCACCGGCAAGCATGACGTTGGCCCGCAGCCTCCGGAAGGCCTCGCCCACCGAACCGGTTGTGATCCGCTCTACGAGCGGAGACACCAGGGGAAGACCGGTCACCCCGGCCGTCTGGTTCACTGGAACTCCGATCGGGCCGGCGCCGGACGCGGGAACGACCGGGTCGGCTCGCAGGTCCTGATTCGTCTCGGCCATCTCAGGTCATCACCTTCTCGCGGGACCTGCCGTGCTTCTGGCCCGTGGTGAACCCAGGCTCGAAGTACGGAAGGGTAGCCAACACCTGCAATCCCGTGATCTCCTCGGCCTCCTCTATCGACGTGACACCGCGACCGTAGACGCCGAGTCCGAGGGCGATGAACCCTCCGAGCAGCCCTCCGAGCAGAGCCGCGACTCCCACCTTGAGGATGTCCGACAGCCGGCTCGGCTTCAGAACCGTCGCAGCGCCCAAGGGCTGGATCTGGACGCGGGAGACGGCCTCGAGCTCCTGGGCCTGGGCCAAGGT
>QWHP01000259.1 GCA_021404985.1 Actinobacteria bacterium ATB1 | reverse complement strand
CAGACCAGATGGGCTCGAACCGCCCCTTCCCGGAGGTCTCCGACTACCGGCTCTCGATTGACGGTCTCTACAACTGCGGGCCGTCGGTCTACCCGGGCGGCGGCGTGCACTCCGCACCCGGCTACAACGCGTACAAAATCATCGCCCAGGATCTGGATCTCCCTGCTCCTGGGCCCGAGGGAAGGGCTTACTGAGATGCCTGACATCTACACCAGCGACTGGTACGAAGCCGTCAAGGAAGCGATCAACACAGCGGTCGCCAAGCTCTCTGACGTACCCCAGGACGAGTTCACGATCGCGGTCGAGATCGTCGGTGACGGCACGACCCCCTATGTCGCCGAAGGGGACGTGCGGCGCTTCCTGATCCGCCTCGAGGCCGGACAGTGCGCGTGGTACCGGGAGCTCGACGAGGACGACCCGTCGGTGAAGCTCAACTATCGCTTCACCGGACCCGGCACCGCGTTCGACTCGATCGCCGCCGGGCTCGCGGACCCGATCGACGCCGCCCTGTCGGGCACGATCAAGGTCCGCGGCGACATGCGCTTCCTGATGCGCCAGGCGGAGATGGTCCAGGTGCTGCTCGAGGCCTACTCCCAGGGAGTCGACACGGTCTGGCCCAAGGGCTGTCCGCCATACGACGGGGTGAACTGACATGGTGCTCAAGGACACTTACGACGCGATCATCATCGGGGCCGGGCACAACGGCCTCACGCTCGGCGCCTACCTGGCACGCAGCGGACTCGAGGTGCTCGTCCTGGAACGTCGCCACGAGGAGGGCGGCGGCCTCTGCTCGGAGGAGGTCACGCAGGCGGGCTTCGTCCACAACATCCATGCGAACTACCACACGTTCGTGGACATGGCGCCGCCGGTCGGCGACCTCGACGTACGCGGGCACGGCATCGAGTACGTGCGTCCCGAGGTGCAGATGGCGTCGATCTTCGACGACGGCACGGCACTCACTATCCACACTGACATGGACAAGACGCTTGCGTCCATGGCTCGATTCTCCGAGAAGGACGCCGCGACGTTCGAGAGGCTCTACGGCGAGGCGCACGGCTTCATCGACCTGCTGCTCGGCACCCTGATGTACCAGCCGCCGCTGAACGTGAAGGATCTCACGAAGGCGCTCGGGACCTTCGGCGTCGAGGACCGCTCGGAGTTCCTCTCCGTGAAGCTGCGGCGTGAGACGATCAACCAGTTCCTCGACCGCCACTTCGAGAACGACAGGATCAAGGCACACCTCGCGTTCCACGGTGCGGTCTGTTCCTACACGAACGACGTGATGGGACTGGCGATCGGCTACCCGCTGCTCATCGGCAAGATCGACAACTGGCACCTGTGCGTGGGCGGTTCACACCGCCTCGCGCACGCCCTCTGGCGCGACCTCGCGCAGCACGGCGGCGTCATGTGGTCCGACGCCGAGGTGACGAACATCCTCGTCGACGGCGGACGCGCCGTCGGTGTCCGCACTGCCGACGGAATCGAGCTCCAGGCACGCAAGCTCGTCGCCTCGACGGTCTCGGTCGAGCAGACCTTCCTCGAGTTCATCGATCCGAAGGAGATCCCCGAGGAGTTCGCCCACAAGGTCAAGACAGAAGTCGTCCACAAGGACTGGTCGCTCTTCTCCGTGCACCTTGCGATGCGGACGTTCCCCGAATACATCGCGGCCGAGTTCGACCCGGACGTGAACCGGGCGTGGGTCGTCAACCTCGGGATCGAGTCGACGGGCCAGCTCGACGCCGATTGGAAGACGATTCGGGCAGGCGGGCTCGTCGACCCCCGGCCGAACGCCGCGGTGAACAGCCTCTACGACCCCGTCGACGCGCCGCCCGGATGCACGACGGGTCTGCTGCGCCAGTTCGCCCCGTTCGCGCTCGCCGACGGTGGCGAGGGTGCGTGGGACGAGATGGGCCGCTGGTACGGACAGAAGTGCATCGACACCTGGCGGCGTTACGCCCCGAACCTGACCGACGACGAGATCATCGACTGGTCGGTGTTCACACCCCATGACATTGCTCGGAAACTCCCGAACATGGTGCGCGGCGACTGGATGATGGGCGAGATCAGCCTTGCCAACATGCTCGACCAGAGGCCGCTTCCCGAGCTGGGCGAGTACCGGACCCCGGTCGAGGGTCTCTACATGGCCGGCAGCACGCAGCATCCGCACGGGTTCATCACGTTCGGGCCCGGCTACAACGCGCTGCAGGTCATCGCCGACGACCTCGGGATCGAGAAGTGGTGGCAGCAGATCTGAGGCTCGGTCTGAAGCTCGATCTGAGGCTCGGGAACCCGATTCGCCTATCTTGGCCCGATGCCACTCGAAGGTGAATACGAGCCCTCCCCGTGGGATTGGGTCCGCGAGCAGGTCGAGACGTACGAGCGCACGGGCGGCCGCGAGGCCAACACCCTCCTCGACACCGGGCTGCCAGTGATCATCCTCACGACGCGGGGCAACAGGTCAGGCAAGATCCGCAAGACGGCACTCATGCGTGTCGAGCACCAGGGAGAGTACGCGCTCGTGGGCTCCGTCGGCGGGGCGCCGAAGGATCCGGTGTGGGTCCACAACCTGCGTGCCGACCCGAGCGCCGTCATGGTCCAGGACGGACCCGAAGCCTGGGACGCCGTGGCCCGCGAGGTGACCGCCGACGAACGGGAGCTCTGGTGGGAGCGGGCCGTGGCCGCCTACCCGGCCTACGCGGACTACCAGAAGAACACCACCCGCACGATCCCTGTTTTCGTGGCGTCCCGCGCCGACTGAACGGCTGCACGGTCGCTTCCCCAGCCGCCGATCTCGACCCGCACGAGACGGCGGTCGAGGCGGTCGACCGGCGCCGGGACCTCGTCGAGGCTTGACGTCTCGGCGGTGCAGGATCGAAATATCCGCGGTCACGCTCGTCCGGGACTCATGGATCGGCGTCCTGAGGTCTTCCGTCTCGCTCATGCCCAGCACGACATCGCCAGCCTTCGGCACGCCGCCCGGACGGAGAGGGGGTTCTCGCTCCGGTGTCCCGTCGGGCGGCTTCTTCGCTGCGCCCGAACTCGACAAGTACAGAGTGCCACGAACGTTCGAAATAGCGGTCTCGATCGGCGGCCTTGATCCGAATCCCGTACCCCGATCCGCTGGCCATGGGGCGGCCGTTGTTCCACGCGGTGACTCTCACGAAGAACAGAATGCACCTCCACTCGAGGTTTCCCCACCGTCATTTCCGTACCTCGGCCACCTCGGTGCTGTTATGACGTAGCGTCATGCGAACGCAGATCGCGCTTCATCCCGAACAGCACGCGAAGGTGAAGAAGAAGGCCGCCGATCTCGGCATCACCATGGCCGAGTACATTCGGCGACTCGTGGACCGTGATCTCGCCGCACCTGATCCCGCCGCAGATCCCACGCCCATCTTCGGGCTCGGGCGCTCCGGCGGGAGCGACATCGCCCGGGAACGGAAGGTCGCCGCGATCGCCGACGCCGTCGAACGCTCGACCAAGAAGCGATGGTGAGCGTCTTCGTCGACACCTCGGCCTGGTATGCCGCAGCGGACACCGACGACGCGAGCCACGACCGCGCAACGGCCAGGCTCGAAGAGTTCGCGGGTCACCTGGTCACGAGTGACCACGTCCTGATCGAGACCTGGTACCTGACCGCCGCCCGCCTGAGAGCAGCCCGGGCGGAGGAACTGGTCAACCTGATCCGCCGCGGCATCGCCCGGGTCGAGTCGGCTCAGCTTGCCGACCTGGAAGTCGCCGCCACGATCGCCGAGACATTCCCTGATCAGGGATTCTCCATAGTGGACCGAACGAGCTGGGCCGTCATGGAACGCCTCGGAATCCACGACGCGATCGCATTCCAAACGGACTACGCGATCTACCGCTTTGGACCCGGCCGGCGTCGCGCTTTCACCGTCCACTCCTGATGGACCCGGCCGCTACCGCGGAATCGCAAGACCGAGACACGGCCCCCAAGTCAGACCCAGGACCACTTCGGGCCCAGTTGACCAAGTCGCCGATTTGGTTCATCTCTGGATCGGGGTCACGGTAGGTGTGCACGAAGCGAAGACCAACCTGCTGAGCCTCCTCCAGCGGGTGGCGGGCGGCGAGGAAGTCGTCATCACCCGCTCCGGGGTGCCCATCGCCCGGATCTCCGCGATCACGGAAGGCGAGAGGCGGGTGTTCGGGCAGGACCGAGGCCGTTTGGCGGTCCCCGACGACTTCGATGCGCCACTGCCCGATGATCTCCTCGACGAGTTCGAGTCGTGAGACTTCTGCTCGACGCGCACGTGTGGCAGTGAGAGGACGCAGGGTGCCCGGCTCGATGTCGGCCCGCACTCGTCAACCTAGATCCGGATCGACTGTCCCCGCCGGGGCCACCTCGTCCCACGGCAAGTCCGGCATGTTCTCCCAGTTTCGCGGGTACAACTGAGGGAACAGCTTCATGTGCGGATTGTCGACCCGCCACCGTGTCGGGTCCGGGATGTCGAGGCCTCGCGGGACAGGCTGCGCCGCTTCGGGCTCACGGCACAGCTCCTGGAGCGTTGCTATCACAGCAACATCGGCAGGGACGAGGACCATGATCTCCCCCTGGCGAACGGGGTCACCGGTGCGCATGGCGAGCTCGAGACCCTCGGTGAGCCAGCGCAGCGCCTCCTCGAGGTCGCCGGCCGCTTGGTATGTGGTCCCTGCGTGGTTGTAGAGCCAGACGTCCAGCGGAGTGCGTTCCCGAACCTCGGCATAGAGACGATCTCACTCTTCACGTCGTCCGGCGAGCA
>QWHP01000258.1 GCA_021404985.1 Actinobacteria bacterium ATB1 | reverse complement strand
TGCAGTCCGAACTGATAGCACAGCGGGCATCCGAGGCCCTCAACGGTCGGTACACGGTCGCCGAGATCCAGGCGACAACGGCCGCCGAGAACGAGTTCGGTACCCAGACGATGGACATCACCTCCTGCGGGGACAGCCCCTCGGATGCGGTCCAGGTGGCGAGCCCGGTCGTCGAGGGCTACCGGGCATGGACCGAAGAGCGACAGGATGCCGCCAACGTCCTCGGCCCCAACCGACTGAACATCACCCTGCTGACAGCACCCGAGGCGCCGACTTCGCCGAGTGGTTTCCCTGCTGCCGTCTGGGTGGCATTCGGCCTCATCGGTGGGTTCATCGTCGGGGTGATCGTCGCCGTCGGTGTCGAGAGCGTGCAGTCGAACCCGGAACCGCTGCCGACGACGCAGGACCTCTCGCCCTACACGGGAGGACGTGGGGAGCCTCCTGCCACCCCCGTTGGCGCACATGGGGTGCAGTCGGGATCACCGGCAACCCACGGGGCACAGAGCACGATGACGTTGCCCGCCGTTACCACGAGCAGGTCACGTCGACCTCGCCGCCGGTGAGGCCTGCACAATGGCCGAGGTGACACGTGAAGCGCCGGTCATCGAGACCGTCGTCGGTCGAGGGGTAGTCGTTTCCGAGAACGATCCCGGACCGCTAACGTCCGCGGGAGTGCACGCCCTGTGCTCGAGTTTGGCGGCCAGGGGCATCCCGACCCTCTTGCTCACGGCCCGACGCAGACCACTGCCCGATCTCGAGGGAACATACGTCACCGATTCGCGGCTCCGTGCGATCGAGGACCACGTTCTTCCGGTCCGCCTGGCCCTCCAGGTCTGGAACCTCCTGATCCTGCTGCGTGTTCTACGGACCTCGGGGTCCAACGTGGTGGTCCGACAGGTTCGGCGACCGCACCGGTTCGACTTGATCGTGATCCGCGTCCTCCACCTGATGCACCGTCGTGTCGTGTTCGCCCCCCGCCTCCCATCTGTGGGACGACGGTCGGAGGACGATCTTCCCAGATACGCGAGGAAGATCTACAAGAAGGCGGACGCGATCGTCCTGCGAACCCATGCCGACGAGAACCGGCTGCGAATCATCGAACCCGATGTCGGGGGGCGGACCAGGGTCGTACCGGTCGGCGAGATGGGATTCGTCACAAGCGAGGACTTGCCTGATCCGACCGAGGCGCGTCGGCGGCTCGGCTTCTCGCAACGTCAGGCCGTAGTCCTCTGCGTCGCAGACGAGATCGACGGAGCGAGCGCAGGCGACTTCGTCGAGGCGATCACCCTGCTCAGAGGATCGGTGCAGGCCATCCTCACCGGTAGAGGTGTCGATGCCCAGTTCCCTGCCCTTGCGCGGCGACTCACCCAGGCCGGACTCGAGGAGACCTTGGAACTCGTGCCCTCCGTCGAGTTCGCCTCTGACCCCGGGCTCTACTTCGCAGCCTCTGACGTCACCGTGATCCCCAACCGCCGGGTACCGGATCAAGAGCTCGCGTACTACTCGGTCGCGCACAATCGGCCCGTCGTCGTGACCGATGTCGGAGGCTTTGCCGAGATACTCGACGAGGGCATTCCCGGTGGGTTCGCCAGGCCGGGAGATTCCCAGGCGATCGCCACCGCAATCGAACAGGCGGTATTCCCGCGACGCCGCCTCCAGCAGCAGCAATGGGAGCTCGAGGCGCGACCCCCCAAGCTGAGATCCTGGAACGACGTGTCGGCGGACTTCGTGCCACTCCTTGATCTCCGAGGAACGCGCACCGGTCGCCGTATGGCACCCAAGTCCCTCAAGATCTGGCTGGGCATCCTCTACATGTTCGTTCTGCTGCTGACGATGATGATCGTCGGCGCGAACGCCAAGAAGGGCTTCTCGGCTTTCAACATAGGGCTCGTCCTCGGGATCATGCTCCCGGCGGCCACCCTGTTCCTGCTCCTCGTGCCCTTCGACGTGAAGTTTCTCCTCTACTGGGTGGTCCTCTTCTTCTTCGACGTGCCTGCGCGCGCGTTCCCGAAGCTCCCCCTCCAATACCTCCCCACCCTCGTCGTCGCGGCGATGATCTTCCATCTCATCATCGAATCGCCACCTGACAGGGTCCAGCTCAGAGGGACGAGATTCCTGCATGCCTTGCTCCTCATGCAGGTCGGTTGGGCCGTCGCCGAGATGTTCAACCCCAACATGTCCGACTGGGGATCGACGGTGAAGATGATCCGGCTGATCTTGGAGCCTCTTCTTGTCTACGTATGCGCCCTTGCCTATTTCCGCAGCAGTCTGAACATCCGCAGGTTCGTCAACCTGTATGTGATCATCGGTGGCCTCGCTGCGTTCTACGGGGTCAAGATCGCCTTCGTGGGCTACTTCGGGTTCGAGCAGGAGGTTCTCAAAGGTTCGATGGTCGAATCCGAGTCGCGCAACATCGGCACGATGGGGAACCCGCAGGTCTGGGGTATGTGGATGATGCACGTCGCCCTGCTCGGTTTCGCCCTTCTGCTGGAGAAGTCGGCCTGGAGACAGAAGTGGTGGCTCTGGCTCATCATTCCCTGCGCCGTGCTTGGCGTCATCACCTCAGGTGCCCGCATCCAATTCGTCGGTCTCGGCCTGGGTGTGCCTCTCATCCTTGCGCTCTCCATCGGCAACCCCGCGACGCGTCTACGCGCGACGGTCTCTCTGTTCCTGGTCGCCGCAGCCGGCCTCTTCATCTGGTTCTGGATCCCTGACGAGGGAACGAGCCGGGCGGAGCTGAAAGGGAATGACCCGATCACATCAGCGCGCGCGAAACTCGGCACGCTCAAGGACCCGGAGTCCGACGACGACGTCTTGGAGCAGCGGCTGAACAACGGATCGAACACGCTCGAGGCGGTTATAGCGCATCCCCTCGGCGGGGGACTCGGCCTGACGTACGTGGCCAAGATCGAGGATCCCCTCACGCAGGGAAACCCGACCCAGGTGATCGGCCAGACGGACGTGCAGGCGACCCGTGCTCGCAATCAGGTGCCGATGCAGATCGGGGACTTCTTCTTCATCAACTGGATGGCCGAGCAGGGTGTTGTCGGGGTCATACTCATCGCGCTCATATTTGCCCTCATGGTCCTGTGGAACCTCTGGGTGGCAACCCAGGCGCGCAATCCTCTTCACCGCGCGCTCTGTGCAACTGGATTCGTTTGGGGAATCGCGTACATCATCAACAGCAACACAAACGACGCATTTTTCTCGCCGGTGTCCTCGTCGGGCTTCCTGGCATTCCTTGCGCTCGCAGTGTGCGTCCTCGCGGTCGAGGAGAAGGAGTACGGCCCGGTCGAGAAACCCGCGAGGGTCAGTCTCCGCACATGAGCAAGGCGCGAGCCGTCCGGCCGATCGCTTTCACGTTTGCCTGTCTCCTCGCCGTGCCCCTGCTCACCTACGGGTTCTACGTCCAGGACGCGGTAATACAGCTCTCTGAACCGTCCGGCTTCTTGCTGGGCGAAAACGTGCCGGCCGAAAGACTGTCCCTGTGGAGGGACCCGCCCTCCGGGGCAGGGACGAGACCGTTCCGGTGGGGGTTGTCCGAACCGATGGAACTGCGACCTTCGGTTCCCCTCGATCTTGCAAAGTGGGGGCCCGTCTACAGGCAGCTCGATCCCGACCTGGTGAGGGTGTTCCTCTGGTGGGACGGCGTCGAGCCTAGGCCGGGCGAGTACGATGGGAGAGCCAGATCCCAGGAGATACTGCGCTTCGTCGCGGACGGAGGCTGGGACAGCTACGGGGTCTTCTTCCAAGCCCCGTATTGGGCGTCATCGGGGGGGCCACTGCGCAAGCTGCTCGGCCCCCGGATATGGCGCTACGACCCGCCCCGCGCCTTCGGCGACCCCGACGGGCCGTTCGGCAGGTACATCGAGCTCGTCGCCCGCCACTGGCCCGGGATCGCCGTCTGGCAGATCTGGAACGAGCCGGACTATCCGAACGGCCAGGTCGGGGCACAAAGGAATCCGCTCTTCTACAGGTCGTGGCGCGGAACCGCAGCGCAGTACGGCAGGCTCCTCCGGGCGGGCACCGACAAGGTCGATCAGGTCGCTCCCCAGGGACTGGTGGCTGCCTCCGCCGGGCACCCGCGGTACGCGGAGGCCGCACTCTCGGTGTCGGGTACGCAGGGAATCGATCTGTACGACATGCATTTCCCCGCAGGACGTGGTCGGCCCGACGTGGACGCGGCGCTCGACAGGATGATCGCGCTCGTGAAGCTCCAGAAGGATGCGGCGATAGCCGCAGGAGCTGACGCGCCCGGCTTGTCGATATCTGAGCTCAGCTATCCCTACACCGAGGCCGGAGCTCGGGACCACGCCGACTTCATCACCAAGTCCCACGCAATAGGTGCCGCGCTCGGTTGGGACATGCTCGTCTGGTGGGAAGTCGGGCCGTCCGACCCCGCCTATTACGTCGACTCAGGACTTGTGGAGTCTGACGGCTCGCTCAGGCCGGGCGGGGAAGCCTGGATGTTCTCCAAGACGGCACTCTCGGGACGGCGGGGCCTGGGACTTCGAGGCGATGGCGACAACGTCCGCGTCGCTGCCTTCGCCGGTGCTGATGGGGGGACTGCAGGCGAGACCTGGGTCGCCTGGACGGTCACGGGCGAGGGCTCGATCACCTGGCCGCCGGAAGCGCCACCAGCCCGTATCCACGACACCTTGGGGAACATGATCGGGACAGTCCAGCCCGGGGAGACAGTGGAGCTCGTCCGTGAAGCGCGGTACCTCGTCCCGGAGTCTTGAGACGGCAGTCCCCGGCGATGTCGTTC
>QWHP01000257.1 GCA_021404985.1 Actinobacteria bacterium ATB1 | reverse complement strand
CCTGATTTCGATTTTCTGCCGGATCTGGACACTTTCTACGAGGAGTGGTTGGGTCGTTCGCTTCCCGACAAGTACGAGTTCCGCGACCTCACGCCCGAGCTCATCAAGGATTGGTCGCTGCCCGACTACACGAAGCCCCTGCCGGAGCTCGACGGATTCGCCAAGGACTTCTACGGCTTCTGCCGTGAGGGTGAGCTTCGCTTCCAGCGCTGCAAGAGCTGTGGTGTGTGGCGCCACGTGCCCCGCGAGATGTGTGCCGAGTGCGGCTCCTTCGACTGGGAGTGGGCGCTCTCGAGTGGGAACGGCACCGTGTACTCGTGGACGACGGTGGAGCGTGCGCTCCATCCGGGGTTTGCGACCGACACGCCATACGCAGCGGTCGTGGTCGAGATGGAGGAAGGTGTCCGCCTCGTGACCGAGGTGGTCGATGTGAAGGTCTCCGAGCTGGAGATCGGCATGCCGGTCGAGGTCACCTTCGAGGAAGTGACCCATGAGGTGACACTGCCCAAGTTCCGGCCCCGCAGTCTCACGCCGGTGCGGACCCGCGGCAACGGAAGCGGCTCGGTAGGTCGAGTGCGGCCACTTGCGCCGGTCGAGCTTCCGTCGACGATCCGGTACGAGCGTGTCGACCGTGTGGCCGTGGTGACGGTCGACCGACCGGAGGCCCACAACGCTCTGACGAAGGACATGCTGCTCGGTATCGACGCGGCGATGGCGGACTTCGCCGCCGACGACGAGCTCTGGGTCGCCATCCTCACGGCGGCGGGGGATCGCGCCTTTTGCACGGGCATGGACCTCAAGGAGGCGATTCCCCTCCTGACCGAGGGCGACGAGCTGGGCTACGAGGACCACACGAAACGTCAGTTCTCCGACGTCTTCAAGCCGATCATCGCGGCGGTGAACGGCATGTGCATCGCAGGCGGGATGGAGATGATCGCGGGGACCGACCTGCGGATTGCCTCCGAGAACGCGACTTTCGGCCTCGGCGAGGTCCGCTGGGGTCTCGTGCCGGCGGGCGGTTCTCACATCCGCGTGCCGCGGCAGATCCCGTGGGCGATCGCGATGGAGCTCCTTCTTACGGGTGAGCCGATCAGTGCCCAGCGCGCGTACGAGATCGGCCTTGTCAACAAGGTCGTGCCTTCCAGGGAGCTGATGACGGCGGCGTTCGATCTTGCCGAGCTCATCTGCCGGAACGGTCCGCTCGCCGTCCGCACGTCGAAGGAGATCGCGGTGCGTTCTCTCGGGCTCGAGTCGGGCTTCGTCCTCGAGAAGGCGATCGCCCAGCGGGTATTCGACTCCGAGGACGCCAAGGAAGGGCCGAAGGCCTTCAAGGAGAAGCGCAAGCCCGACTTCAAGGGTCGCTGATCCCGGCGGCTTGCCGAGCCCAGCCGGGCCCGGCCAGCGTTTCCGCGGAAACCCCGTGCGCGCGGTCGTCGTGTACCGGAGTCACACGAGAGCCCCGGCCTACCTGTGCGAAGCCGGAACGGAATCGGAGCGCAGTCCGAGTCTCGACGGCCTGCGCTGATCGGGTCACTCGCCACCGAGGACGGGGACCCAGGTCCCGTCAGCCTGCTCTTCCCAAGTGACGCGGTGGCGGACGATCGTCACGTTGTCGACGGCAAGGGACGTCCCGTCGCCACCTGCCACGGTCAGCTCGTCCCAGTAGAGGAGGCGTCGGGTGGTGCGGTCGAAGCCGAGGACGGCAGCCTGCATCGGAACGGGGCCGGTCTCGCGAACCTGTCTCCACCCGTGTCCGCCGGTAGTGCCGGTCACCAGTACGAGGGAACCGCCTTGTATCTCCCTCCGGACGCGATGCTCGTCACCTGCAAGGACAAGGGGGGCCTCGCCCTCGTCTCCACGAATGTCCGTTGCCATCTCTGCGCTGTGGACGAGGACGACGTCGGCACCGCCCGCTTCGCGCAGCTTGGCGGCGACGTCCTCGGCGGATTCCTCGTGTGCACTCACGACGTCGGACCGGTCGGAGAAGCTCTCGCGATCCGGGGAGTACGCGGGGTCACCGATACCCCAGAAGCTGAGGCCGGCAACCTCGACGCGCATGCCGTCGAGGACGGTGGCGTTTGGCAGTGCGTCGACGGCCGCCGCGGTTGCGTTGGAGTCGTGGTTGCCGCGCACGAACAGGTAGGGCACGCCGAGGCCGGCGATACCCGCGAGGACGGTCGAGTTCTCGACTGACGTCCCGTAGTCCGTGAGGTCTCCTGTGTCGACGACGGCGTGCACACCCATCGTCCGAACGAGTCGATCTGCGAGATCGAATGCGGATGCGTTCAGGTGGACGTCGGAGACGTGCAGCACCCGGATCACATCGGATTCGGCGACTTCCTCTGCCGAGAAGTCGCTTTCCGTGAGCGCCAGGTACAGACGGCCCAGGCGCTCGACCCCCGAGGCGAGTGCCGACCGGTATTCCCCGAAGTTCCTCTCGAGCTCCTCGATGCTGCCGATGGTCTGTGGGGCCGCACTGAGGAGCCCCTCGTACGTGGGCTCGCGAAAGGCGTTCGGGTTCCAGGTCGTCACTCCGATGACAGCGGAGGCCGCGGCGAACACGAGTGCTCCTCCTGCTGCTGCGACGCCGTAGTGCACACGCCTCGTGAGGGCAGCGACGACCCCGAAGGCGAGGGCGATCCCGGCGACGCCGACGACGAGTGCGAGTCTGCGGACGGCGCTCGTTCCGGTGGAGCCGACCTCACTCCTTGCCCTGTCGAGCTCACCGGCCGGGTCGTCAACGAACTCTTCCGCGGCGGAGCGGCGGATCCCGGTGATCTCCGCGTCGAGCCGCCATGGCCCGGCGTGTGTCTGTGCGCTGATCTCACCGAGCGGAGGGACAGCGACCTCGGTTGCACCCCCGAGTGCAGGGACGAGTCCGAGACGGACATCGAGGGGTCCGATCTCGGCCGTGGTCCGGACGGCCGAACCCACGAGAGCCAACACGCACGCGCCTGCCAGGACAGCGGCTGCATACCTGGCCGCCCGTAGGAGCCGCTCGCGTGCAGGCCGAGAGGGGGTGGGTTCGGAGTCGGCCTCCGCATCCACAAGGGTCTCTCGGGGATCGTCGTCGGTGGTCGCTTCGTCGGACACGTGTCGGGGCAGTCCTGCGATCTCGGGTGCAAGGGGCACTGTACCCACGCTCGGAGGCGCCCTGGACCGGATATGGGGGCTCGGGCCAGAATGTCAGGTCCTGCGCCGACGCCCCCCGTGTCTCTCGGCCAGGAGGCGGGAGCCTGCCTCGGCGAGAGCGAGGAAGAAGGCAGTAGCGTCCTCGGCGAGCTGTGCTCGCGTCACCTTGATGCGGCCGGCGAGCCACTCGGCCACGAGCTCCCCGAGACCTCCCACCAGGATCGCCGCTCCGATGCGCCCGGTCGGGTCGCCGGGTGGGACGACAGCGCGCGTTCGTGCGTCGAGCTCGACGAGCTCGACGAGGCGGAGGCCCGTGTCCCGCCGACGCCTGTTGAGGGTCTCGTTCCCGAGCGCGACGACGTAGAGGATGCGTCCGCGCCGACGGTCCTCGTCAACGAAGGCGAGGATCGTCTCGATGGCGGCGCGCATCTGGGCCTCGGTGCCGTCCCTGGCTGCTGCCACAGCGCCCGTGACCGCAGCCGCGAGGTCGTCGACCACCCTGTCGTAGACGGCTACGAGAAGCTCGTCGAGGCTTGCGAAGCTCTCGTAGAAGTACCGGGGGTTGAGACGCGCCGCATTGCAGATCGCCCGGACCGACGTGCTCGCTGCTCCCTCGGAGGACAGCAGGTCGAAGGCCGTGTCGAGGAGGAGCGTTCGCCTCTGCGCCTTTCGCGATGCCTGGGGCAGGCCAGTCCAGCGTGAGGCGGACCGGGGTGGGGACCCCCCACGCCCCCGGTTCTGGGTTCGGGATCCACGTCGCGATGTGGGGTGGGACGTCGGTTGATCCGGCAACGGTTGCCACCATATGATTCGTCGGTCTGGCTACAGACGTTACCAGAATGGCGCTGTGAAGCTTCCGGCCCGGGCGCAGCCGGAGGAGGTAGGCGAGCCGATGACACGAGTACGCGGCGCGAGAGAACGGACAGTCCCCGCGAACGGCATCGACCTCCACGTGCTCGAGGCCGGTGAAGAAGGAAGGCCGGCGGTGGTGCTGGCACACGGATTCCCGGAGCTGGCTTACTCGTGGCGCCACCAGATCCCAGTCCTAGCCGACGCCGGTTATCACGTCATCGCTCCCGACCAGAGGGGGTACGGAGGGTCGACGCGGCCCGAGGCGATCGAGGACTACGACATCCTGCACCTCACCGGCGACCTCGTCGGCCTTCTCGACGCGATCGGAATCGAGAGAGCGGTGTTCGTCGGGCACGACTGGGGGTCGATGGTCGCCTGGCACATGCCGCTTCTCGCGCCGGAGCGGGTGTCTGGCGTGGTCGGGATGAGTGTGCCTTTCGTGCCGCGTCCGCCCATGAGGCCGCTGGAGCTCATGCGCGCCGCGTTCGGGGACTCGTTCTTCTACATCATCTACTTCCAGGAGCCCGGCGTAGCCGACGCGGACCTCGCCTCGGACCCTGCCAAGACGATGCGCCGCATGCTTGCCGGTCTGACCATGGAGGATCTGTCGGGGGATCTGGCTGCTCGCGTTCGCGCCCCCGGAGCAGACGACGGGAGGGGGTTCGTGGACCGCCTGCCCGAGCCCAACCGGCTGCCGGACTGGTTGGCCCAGGACGAGCTCGACCACTACGTGTCCGAGTTCTCGCGGACCGGGTTCACAGGTGGGATCAACTGGTACCGCAACTTCGACCGCAACTGGGAGGAGACC
>QWHP01000256.1 GCA_021404985.1 Actinobacteria bacterium ATB1 | reverse complement strand
ATTATTGAGGGTCGGCGGGGGTCAGTGCGGCGTGAACCGGCAGGGAAGGCTCTTGATCGAGTTCACCAGCGTCGAGTGCCAGCGCGCCGGAGGTCCGGCAACCTCGATGTCGGGGAGACGGGTGAAGAGCTCCCGATACATGGCGATTATCTCTGCGCGGGCAAGGTTCGCGCCGAGACAGAAGTGGTTCCCGACACCGAACCCCAGGTGCGGGTTCGGGTCCCGAGTGACGTCGAATTCGTGGGGATCACTGAACACGCGGGGGTCCCTGTTCGCCGCCGGATAGAAGACGACGACCTTGTCGCCCTCGGCGATCGGGTGCCCGTCGATCTCGGTGTCGACGAGAGCCGTCCGGCGGAACGCTATAACCGGACTCACCCAACGCACCATCTCGTCGGCCATCGGCTTGAGGAGGCTCATGTCGTCGAGGAGCTTGCGACGTTGGTCCGGGAACTCCGTGAGCGCGATCAGACCGCCGGAGATCGCGTTGCGCGTGGTCTCGTTCCCGGCGATGACAAGGAGGAAGAACCACATATTGATCTCGGCGGCGGTCATCGGCCTGCCGTCGACCTCAGAGTTCACGAGCGCGCTGATCACCGTGCCGTCGGGATCACGGCGCTTCTCCTCGCCGAGCATGGTCACGTAGTGGAAGAGCTCCTGCATCGCTGCGAGGCCGTCGGCGAAGTCCCCCTCCGGATCGTCGATGCCGAGGACCCGGTTCGTCCAGTCGATCAGTTTCGCGAAGTCCGAGCGGGGCATCCCGAACAACTCGCCGATGACTCGAACCGGCAGCTCCTTCGCGACCATGTCCACGAAATCGCACTCGCCGAGCGGGGCGACGGAGTCCACGATGTCCCGGCAGAGCTCGTCGATGAAGGCCTCGAGCCGGCGGATCCGTCTGGGCGTGAATCCCTTCGAGAGCACGTGGCGGAACTCCGTGTGCTCGGGTGGATCCATGTGGATGAGCTGCTGGCGGAACATGGCGAGACCCTCGGGCCCCATGTCCTCCATCAGGGCCCCGCCCTCGTGCGACGAGAACACCTCGGGATGGCGTGACACGTGCGAGACGTCGGCATGACGCGTCAGCGCCCAGAAGCCCTGCGGTACCGCCCTGAAATGGGTCATCCCGTCACGCCCGTAGGGCTCGTTCCAGTGCACCGGATCGTTCTCGCGCAGCCAGTCGAACCAGTCGTGCGGTATCGACCGTCCGAACGTGGCCGGATCCATGAGGTTCACGGGCTCGGGCGCGGTTGCGCCCCCGACAGCTTGGATCTCCAATCGATCTACCCTCCGGACACAACCTGAGTTATCGCTCAGGTATCTTCCCCGGTATCGTACCAGACCGAGATCGACCACAAGGGAGTTGGGAGCGCTGATACCATCTCGGACTTCCCGCGAAACAGCCGACGATACCGGCGCGAGTGGACGGCTGCAGCGACGGGTGCCGCGTCAGGGCCGTGCGAAACAGACCGTCGGAGCGATCCTGCGGGCTGCGAGCGAGGTGCTCGCCGAGGAGGGCTACGACTCCGCGTCCACGAACAAGATCGCCCGCCGGGCCGGGGTCAGCATCGGCGCCCTGTACGAGTACTTCCCGAACAAGGAGGCCCTCGTCGCGTCCCTCATCGAGCGGTACGCGTCGGGTGTCGGGGAGGTGATGCGAGCCCGACTGGAGGAGGTGATGGATCTGCCCGTACGGCAGGCGGTCTCGATTCTCCTGCGCACCCTCGTCGACCGGTATCGCGTCAACCCCGCCCTGTCCCGTGTCCTCGTCGAGCAGATCCCGGGGGTGGGCGACAAGGCCAAGCTGCAACAGATCTACGATGAGATCGCGGACCTCGTCCGCGAGTACCTCGGCAGGCATCGCGACGAGTTGGTCGTCACAAACGACCCTCACCAGCTCTGGGTCTTCACGACGGCAGCCAGCCAGCTCGGCGAACACATCGGTCTCTACTGCCCCGAGGATCTCGACGTGGACGCACTGGTGGAAGCAGGGGCAGACATGCTCACCTCGTGGCTCCTGGGTACCTGACCGCCTTCGGGACGCCCGGCACCGTCCGGGCACCGTCCGGGCAGCCGGCTCTCGGTCAGTCCTGGATTCCGGTCCTGTTCCGGTGCTCAGCTCGCCGCCACGTTGACCGTGGCGGCGAGCGCCGTTACGGACACCAAGGCCGTCTGCACACCGAGGCATGCGTCAAGGGCCGCATCGAGAGCGACCCGATCGGCCGGTCCCTCTCCGTCCAGATGACGATCCGCGCCACGCAAGACGACGCGGTCCGCTGGCGCATGTCCACCCTGTACGAGAAGATCATCGAGATCGTGACGGCGGCGCTGAACGCGTTCTGAGTGGGGGCGGGCATCCGCCCGAGCTACTCCGCCGACGAGGTGGCCGCCGAGGGGGTCGCGATGATCGACGGATCCCTCATGCAGGAGATGCTCGGCCTGAGCGGCTCCGACACCGTGATAGAAGCGGCTTTCGACCAGCTCCGCTCCATGATCCTCGCCGAGGACAGGCCCGTGATCGAGCAGACGATCGTCTGATTCCGGGAGTTGTCGCCCCCGGGGCAAGGAGTGCCCCGGGGGTACGTCGCTGTCCGCTAGTGCCGGTGCTAGTTCAACGAGGGGTCGGGCGGGAACGAGGCGACGAGAGCAAGCGGCCCCTTCTGCCGGGCGAGGACGTCGCTCCACAGCCGGGTCGGAGCACGGCTGAACGCGTCCTCCGGTCTGGCGTCGACCACGTACCAACCTCCGACCTCGAGCTCACCCTCGAGCTGGCCCGGAGCCCAACCGGCATAGCCCGCGTAAACGCGGAGGTCCGCGAACGCACTGTCCGCATCGAGGGCATCGCCGGCGAGATCGACGGTGCCGATTCCGAATTCCGGTATGACAGGCTCGAAATCCGCTCCCCCGGGCCGGACATCGGAACCGAAGCCGGCGACTGCTCGCGCCAGGCAGATCGCCACTGTCTGCTGTACCGGGCCGCCGACGAACACCGTCCCCGGTTCGGACGCCGCCTCCTGCCAGTCGGGCAGGATCTCCGTCAACGACGTCTCCGACGGCCTGTTCAGCACGACGCCGAGCGCGCCGTCCTCGTTGTGCTCGAGCATGAGCACGACGGTCCTGTGGAAGTTCGGATCGACCAGTTCGGGGGCGGCCACGAGGAGCCTGCCCTTGAGGGAATCGACCACTCGCCAATTCTTGCAGGCAGGACGGTCCGGCGAAAGCCCGAGCCCTCGACAGCGCGGGAGTCTCCTCTCACACTTGCAATACGCCTTGCTTGCTTGGTATACTTAGCAAGTGCTTGACAGAGGAAACGGAGGAGCCATGAGCGTCATCGAAACCACACGCGAGATCCAGGACCAGGTCGTCGAGGCCGTCGAGGCGACACAGGACGCAGTCGTCGAGGGCGTGCGCAACTTCACCGGCAGGTCCGACGGGCCGCTTGTCGACCTCAGTTCGATGCCCGGCATCGAGGAGGTCCCGACCGCCAAGGAAGTCGTCGACAACGTATTCGACTTCACCACGAAGATCGTCGAGGCGACTCGTCGCTTCGTGACCGGCTTGGTGGATGCAACTGCTCCCCTCGTCCGCTGCGGAAACGAAGACGAGGTCGGCACCACGCAGGACGCAGGCTGACCAATATCCTGTCGGAGACCGTGCCCGACAAGAACCGTGACGATCCCGACAACAGAGGACCGGCCGAGGAACCCGCAGCCCAGGGCGCGGCAACACTTGGCCGGTTCATCCGCGCCCAGCGCAAGCTCGCAAATCTCTCCCTCCGCCATCGGTGCGGGTCATCTCGGCGATCGCCCGCGCCCTGAACCTCTCGGCAGAGACGCTCCTCGACCAGGCAGGCCTCTTCGACGACGGCGACACCCCCGTCGAGAAGGGGCAGCCGATGCGTGCCACGGAGGGGGCCATTCGCTCGGATCCGCTGTTGACCGACGAGCAGAAGGCCGCGCTCCTCAGCGTCTACCGCTCCTACGTGGAGGACAGGGACTCCACGTAGGCCTGGACCTTCACTCGACCGCCCGCATTGTCGATGCATTCGGGGGACGTGACCAGCGTTCCTGGCGGCCGGAGGGGAGGCGAGAGCGAGGCGACATGCGTCGCCGGATCTTCGGACTGGAACAGGAATACGGAGTCGCCGGGGCAGACCCGACGTGGCAGCCGTGCGTGGCAGACAGGATGGTTCGGCCTGTCGCGCGCCGGAACCGGACCAGTTCCCTCGACCTCTCCACCTTCCTCGACAACGGCGGCCGTCTCTACGTCGACACTGGTCAGCATCCCGAGTACGCCACTCCGGAGTGCGACTCCGTGCTCGAGGTGCTCCGCTACGACAGGGCGGGGGACGTGCTCGTCGATTCCCTCCGCCGGCACACCGAGGCCGAGCTCTCCGAGGACGTCGGCACGGATGTGCGGCTCAGGGTCCTCAAGAACAACGTCGACTCGCAGGGAACCACGTACGGGTGTCACGAGAACTACCTCCTCCCCCGCTGGGTGCACATGCAGTTCGCGACAGCGGTGCTCGTACCGTTCCTGGTGAGCCGTCAGATCTGGGCGGGTGCAGGACGCGTCCTCCCGGCCGCGCAGGAGTCCCGGCGGCCGGCACGTTTCACCATCAGCCAGCGAGCCGAGGCCATGGAGACCGTCGTGGGCACTTGTACGACCCAGCAGCGGCCGATCGTGAACGCACGCGACGAACCCCACGCCGAAGCGCGCCGGTTCCGAAGGCTTCACCTCGTTCTCGGGGACGCGAACATGGGGGACGTCCCGACCTTCCTCAAGATGGCCGTCACCGGCCTGGTCCTGGACGTGATCGAGGCAGCGGGAGTGGTGAGGCAGGCTGACGACCTCGTCCACGTCCCGACCTGGTGGCCCACCCCGGCCGTTTTCTGGCCCCTCGAGACGACGGTGCTGTCGGATCCCATAGGGGCCCTGAAGGAGATCTCGTCCGACCTCACCTGCCGCAAGCCCGTCCCCCTCGAGGACGGTCGCCGGCTGAGCGCGCTGGACATCCAGTGGCGGTACGTCGAGCTCGTCGACGCTCACATGAAGCGCCACCCCGTGAACCTCGAACAGAGACTCGCCTTCGATCTCTGGACAACGGTGCTCGAGCTCCTCGAACGCGATCCGCGGCTGGCGAGGCGCCATGTCGACTGGGTCGCGAAGCTCGCTCTCCTCGACAGCCTCGGAGCGCGCAACGGCTTCGACATCGGCAGCGACGACGCCCGGCTCGTCGACTTGCTCTTCCACGACGTGTCGGGGGAGGGACCGCACCGCAAGCTCGCCTCCCGCGGCGAGGTCCTCGCAATGGTCGATCCCTGCGACGTCGAGCGATGCCTTGCCCTCCCACCTTTCGGGACACGCGCCCGGCTTCGTGCGGACGTCATAGCCCGTTGCCGGCACGTCGGCGCCCGCGTGGTGGCCGACTGGTCCATGTGCAAGGTCGCACTGCCGAACACGGAGTGGGCGACGGTCTCGCTGGCAGATCCGTTCGTGTCCAGCGACCCCGGGGCGCTGAGATCCGCGCTTCCCGTCTCGGAGGACGTGCTGCAGTCCCACGCCACGGCCTGACGGTGCTCAGGGGATCCAGGGAACGTCGTCGAGAGCCGAGGAGAGAAGCCTGAACAACGGATCGTCGATCCCCTCGTGCCACGCGTACTCGGCGCCGCCCGGAACCCCTGTCACGAGCGCTTCCCCCGGGATGTCGATGTCGAACACCGCGTCACCCGCCACCTGGAACGGCCAGTCCTCGACGTTCCCTCTCCACCTGACGGTCACCGACCCGCCACCGGCGATGTGCAGGGTGAGGGTGTCGTGGTACGCCAGACCCATCTTCCCGCGCGTCTGCCCGTCACGGTCCATCGACGTGATCTCTCGTACCTCGGGCACCGCTCCCGGCCGGACGAGGATCAGGCGGCCGTACTGTTCGACCTCCGGGTCGCGAGGCGTGACCCACACGTAGACGAGCTTCCCGCCGCTCGCGAGGGGAGCCTGGCCGAAGTGCCACGCACTTGCGACGTCGTCGTGCAAGCCTTCCCCCCAGATGTGATCCGTGTAACCGCCTCCGGCGATGTCCGTGTCGAGGACCATCACACCGAGCCGGTTCTCGACGCGGATGTGACCGGAGGTGGTCGGTACGGGGACCGGGAAGTTCCACTGGTGAAGGTCGCCACCCGGGATCGCGCCCCACATCCCACCACCGTCCACGGTGAATGCAGGTGCGCCCGGCCGGAACTCGATGTCGCCCTTCACGCGCAGCCAGTTCGTCATGTCTGGGTGGTCGAGATGTACGCGCCAGACACCGTCGGCCCCGGCGGTGAAGGTGCTCGCTCCGATCCTCCCCTCCGGTGCGGCCTCCGCGAACGAGGTGGTCACCCCGGGTGGCAGCGCGACCGTGGTGAAGACCTTCGTGCCGCCCCTGACGACATTGATCTGCAGTAACGGGAAGTCGAGCGGATCCGGCGCCGGGGTGGCGACGGGATCAGCGCGATGAAGGTGGACTGCCTTGCGGTAGTCCACGTCCCACGGGTTAGCGGACAGGAAGATCGCCGAGACCGTCAGCCCCTGGAAATCGTCGCTCGCGAAGAAGTTCCACCACTCGTACGATCCGGGTGCCTCAGGCAGTCGCAGCGCGTCGTCCCCCGGATCCAGGAGCCGCACACCGGTCGCCGTGCCGGTCGGCCTGCCTCGATGGTCAGGACGCGGCCCGGGTCTCACAGGATCCCACCTGCAGGAACTTGCGAGCACGACGACGACAAGCAGGATGCCGAGGTGGGCCCGTCCGATCGGCCGTGATCCACGAGAAGATCCCACTCCCCCTCCCAGCGTGGCTGAACGCCATTAAGCCTAAGGTTGCCCGGGCATCCCCGGCAAGCCCTTGCACCCGGCCACTAGTTTGCGCAGATGCCTCGGACCTCCCAATGGACTGCACCGCAGACTCTCGGCGTCGTTCGAGCAGTCCTTATCGTCTGCGCCTGTCTCCTTGCTCTCGCCTGCGCCTCCGACACGGAAGCGGCTCCCGCCCGCGCCTGCGATCTCATGACGGAGTCCGATGTCGAGGACGTCTACGGCATCCGGGCCCAGGACGAGGAACAGAACGAGGAGCAGGAGGAGGGACACATCAGTCGCTGCGTGTACCCGACACCGGAGGGCCAGATCCGACTCCTCGTCCAAGAGATGGAGAGCGAGGCTGCTGCCGAGGACCAGTATGCGACGTTCCTCGAATCCTTCAACGGCACCGAGGACGTCGACGGCGTGGGTGACGCAGCGATCTGGATCCCGGAGACACAGCAACTCATCGTGCGCCTGGGCGACACCTACTTCGCGCTCACGAGCGCCATACCCGGCGCCGAGGAGTCCCAAGCCGTCGAGATGGGGGGACGAATCGTCACGGGCCTCGAAGGCGAGACCTGACGCAACGTTCACGGCCGGACGAACACGAGCGAAGACCAGCCGCCCCGGCACCTGGCCGTCCGCACCTCGTACGGCGCCCAGGCCGTGACCACGTCGGCCGTCTGATACTCAAGGATCCCCGTGAGGACGGCCCAGCGGGCACCCATGTCAACCAGGGCACGGGCTACACCGAGCTGGTCTCCGAGGAGCAGGTTGCACATGATGCCGTCCGGTCGAATGCGGACGCATTCTGGACCGCCCCTCGCCACATTGACACGCGGGCCGACTCCGTTTCGCCGCGCATTGCGTCTGGCTGCGTGGACCGCTACAGCATCGATGTCGAGGGCAAACGCACGTTCCGCGCCGAGTTGCACCGCAGCTATTGCGAGGATTCCCGTCCCGGTCCCCACGTCCACGGCGACGTCGCCTTCCCCGACGCATACCTCGAGCTCCTCCAGCGCCATGGTCGTCGAGACGTGCGTTCCCGAACCGAAGACGTCCCGCCCCGGATCGATCTCGATGACGGTCCTTCCGGGAGAGCGCGCCCGGTTCGACCACGGCGGGCGAACGTCGAGGTGCCTGCCGACCTCCGCGCCGGCCCAGCGCTCCCTCCACCTTTCCCCTTCCCCGGGATGTCCGGTGACGATTATCGCTCGGTCCGCCAGGTCCGTCCCCCGCAGGGCAAGCTCTGCACCTGCGCGGCTCGGGAAGCCCGCACGCAAACGGGGTGGCACGGAATCGAGCACCTCGACGGCGCCGGCGCCGTTCTCGAGGAGTGCAAGGGAAACCAGCTCGACGTCAGACGGTTTGCAGGACACCTCCACCAGGACAGGCCCCTCGTCGACGACTCCGGTCATCCTGACGACAGCACCCGCCAGAGGGGGACGTAGCCCGGGTACTGGAGTCCCGGCTGGATGTACCCGCTCCGGACGAGCTCAGCGTGGTACTCGGGGAGCCTGCGGAACGGAATCCCCGGGTCGAGGTGGTGCGCCAAGTGGAATCCCGTGTGATAGGGGACGATGGTCAGCCGCGCAGCGAGGCTCTGGCGCACGCAGTGCGTGGTCCGTCGCCGGTCCGGGGAGGCCTGCATGCCTGCGTGCTCCGCGATCCCACGCAGCCGGTTGGCCACCCTCCAGACCGTGAGCTGGGGCAGGAACCAGAGGAACGGGTACACCCACCAAT